>JAHCKV010000020.1 GCA_026125595.1 Burkholderiales bacterium
TCTGCCGTCTATCAACAGAAGTTCGCCGTGCAGTACGAGTACCCGGTGTATTTCACCGACCATCTGTTCTCGCGCGACAACCCGGTGTTCGCCGATACGCTCAAGCTGCGCGAGCCGGGCCGGCGTCACCGCTTCGTGGCGTTCATCGATGCCAGCGTCGCCGCGACGTGGCCTTCACTGGCGCATGACATCGCCGGCTACGCGGAAGCGCACGGCGAGGCGATGCAGTTGCTGGGCAAGGTCGAGATCGTGCCCGGCGGCGAACAGGTCAAGAACGATCCGGGGCTGGTCACGCGACTGCAGAATCGGCTGGTCGAAATGGGCGTCGATCGTCACGCGTTCGTGGTGGGTGTCGGCGGCGGCGCGTTCCTCGACATGATCGGCTTCGTCGCCGCGACGACGCACCGTGGTATCCGGCACATCCGCGTGCCGACCACGGTACTCGCGCAGAACGACTCCGGCGTCGGGGTGAAGAACGGCATCAACGCGTTCGGCGTCAAGAATCTGCTGGGCACGTTCGCGCCGCCGTTCGCAGTGCTCAACGACGCGCTGTTCCTGAAGACGCTGCATCATCGCGACAAGATCGCCGGCATCGCCGAAGCGGTGAAGGTCGCGCTGATCCGCGACGTTCTGTTCTTCGAATGGCTCGAGGCCAACGCCGACGCGCTGCGCGAATGTGAACCGGTGGCGATGGCACGCATGATCCGGCGCTGCGCCGAACTGCACATGCGGCAGATTGCCCACGGCGGCGATCCGTTCGAGACCGGCAGTGCCCGTCCGCTCGACTATGGGCATTGGTCCGCGCACAAGCTCGAAGCGTTGACGCACCACGAATTGCGCCACGGCGAGGCGGTGGCCATCGGACTCGCGCTCGACACACGCTATTCGGTGCAGATCGGCATGCTGGCCGCGGGTGGTGAAGTGCGCGTGCACGCGTTGCTGAAACGGTTGGGCTTCCACCTGTGGCATCCGACGATGGAATCCCGCACCGAAGAGGGCAAATGGCTGCTGCTGGCGGGGCTGGAGGAATTCCGCGAGCACTTGGGCGGCGAGCTCACGATCACGTTGTTGCGCGGCATCGGCGTCGGCGAGGAGGTGCATCACATGGACAACGACGAGATCCTGCGGGCGATGTCGTGGCTGCGGCGCCAGGAGACCGGCGAGTGAGAATCGGGGCGCAAGCCCACCTGACGTACTGCAGCAACATCCATCCGGGCGAGACCTGGCCGGAAGTGCAGGCGAACATCGAACGGCATGTGCCGGCGATTCGTGATCGCCTCGCGCCGGAAGCGGTGTTCGGCATCGGCTTGCGATTGTCCGCGCGCGCCGCGACCGAACTGGCCGAGCCCGCGGCGCTGGAAGCGTTCCAGGATTTCCTCGCCGAAAACGGGTTGTACGTGTTCACGCTGAACGGCTTCCCGTATGGCACGTTCCACGGCACCCGTGTCAAGGAAGCGGTCTATCAACCCGACTGGCGCGACCCCGAACGACTGCGCTACACGAATCAGCTGGCCGATCTGCTCGCCGCTCTGCTGCCCGACCACGACGACATCGAAGGAACGGTGAGCACCGTCCCCGGGGCGTTCAAGCCGGAAGTTCGCTCCGCCGCCGACGTGGCCGCGATGGCGGAGCATCTTCTGCAGCACGCGGCGCATCTGGTCGAACTCCATCGACGGACCGGTCGCCGTATCGCGCTGGCCCTCGAACCCGAGCCCCATTGTTTTCTGGAGACGGTGGCGGAGACCATCGCGTTCTTTCGCGACCATCTGCATTCCGCCGCCGCGCAAGCGCGATTGGCGGCCCTCACCGGATTGACCGAAGCGGATGCCGGCATCGCGCTGCGACGCCACCTCGGTGTGTGCCACGACCTGTGCCACGCCGCCGTCGAATTCGAAGATCCGTTGCGCAGCCTCGACGATCTCGAAGCCGCCGGCATCACGATCGGCAAGCTGCAGATCAGCGCCGGCCTGCGCATCGAAGCGCTGACCCCGGCAGCGATGCAGGCGCTCGAAGCATTCCAGGATCCGGTGTATCTGCACCAGGTCGTGGAATCCGCGTCCGGTGGCGTGCGCCGTTTCGTCGATCTGCCGCAAGCGTTCGCGTCGGTGCCGGGTGCTTCTGCCTCCGGTGCTCGCGAATGGCGTGTGCATTTCCACGTGCCCGTGTTTCTCGAAGCGCTGGGCGCCTTCGGTTCGACGCAGGCCTTCGTGCGCGCCGTTCTGGCCCGACACCGCGAGCGGCCGGTGAGCCGGCATCTTGAAGTCGAAACCTACACCTGGAACGTGTTGCCCGAGCACCTGCGCACGGTGGACATGACGGAAGCGATCGCACGCGAACTGGCATGGGTGCGGGAACAGTTGACGACGGTCGTGCCGGTGAACGAACGGCCGCTGCGCGATTCGGAATTGCCGAGGACGAAAGCGTGAATCTGCCGGTCGCGCTCCGGCTCGGTCGCATCTCCAATCTGCCCACGGTCTGGACCAACGTCGTCGTCGGTGTCGTGCTCGCAGGCGGCGCGGTTCTCGACGTCCGCGTGGCCGTGCTGGTGGTGGCGCTTTCGTTGTTCTATGTGGGGGGCATGTTCCTCAACGATGCGTTCGATCGCGAGTTCGACGGTCAGCATCGCAAGGACCGTCCGATCCCGTCCGGACAGGTGACGGCGACCGAAGTGTTCGCCTTCGGCTTCGGCATGCTGGCGATCGGTTTTGCTGCCGTGACAGCCATCGGCATCGCGTCGCCGGCGGATGCCGGTTGGCAGGCGGCCGTCGCTGCATTGGCGCTCGGCGCTGCGATCGTGCTGTACAACGGCTGGCACAAGCAGAATCCGCTGAGTCCGCTGGTGATGGGACTGTGCCGCGTGCTCGTCTACGTGGCGGCGACGGTGGCGATCGCGGGTGTCGTCGCCCCCGATCTCTGCGTCGCGGCCGTCGCACTGCTGTGCTACCTGATCGGACTGACCTACATCGCGAAGCAGGAACACCTCGACCGGATCGGTCGGTTGTGGCCGCTCGCGTTTCTCGCGGTGCCGGTGATCTACGGCGCGGTGCTGGCGAGCGACCAGCCGTTCGCGGCCGTGCCACTGGTGCTGCTGACGGCGGTGATCGTGTTCTGCCTGTGGCTGCTCAGACGGCGTTCCCGCGGCGACGTACCGCGAGCGGTGGTGACGCTGATCGCCGGCATCTCGCTGCTGGACGCGACCGTGCTCGCCGGACATGGCGCACCGTTGGCCGCCGGCATCGCCATCGCCGCGTTCGGCGTGACACTGGCGTTGCAGCGGTGGGTGTCGGGGACCTGACGCGCGGGCGCGCTACCCGAACACCGGGCCGTTCGGTCGCACGCGCATACCCGGCGACAGCCGCTTCCACGGGAAGTCGGCCGGGTCCGCCAGCATCGGGCCCGGTGCCTTGCAGACCAGGATGGTCTCGGCGATCGGCGCGAAGTCCGCGCGAAAGTGCACCGAACTCTTGTTCACGAGAATCGCTTCCTTCGTCGGCTCGATGCCGATGAAGCGGTACATGGCCTGATCGGCCAGTTGCGGCTTTTCGCAGGCGACGATCACGCGGACATCGCCGATACGCAGGCTGGCCGAAGGGCCGATCGTCATGCGTGCGCCCCGGTAGAACGGTCCGGTACACGTGAAGCGGCCGTCGTGCAGCCGTTCCACCGTGAAGGTCGCTTCGAACGGCGCATCGCCGGGGATGCCCGATTTTCCGCCGAGCGCAATGGTGAGTTCAGATCCTTCTCCGACGGCATGGGCGGCGCGCGCGACTTCGGCATCGGCGATCAATCCGAGCGACGCCCGCTTCGCTCCGGCGCTCACCAGTGCCCGCAGCATGCCGGTGGTATCGGAATTGCCGCCGGCGCCGGGGTTGTCCTGCGTGTCGGCGATGACCACGGCCGCGAAGCACCAGCTGCGGCGATCGCCATCGCCCGCCGCACGCCTTCACCTCAGGTGACAGCACGTCGGGCGCCAACGCCGATTCCGCCGCCAGCACTTCGTCGCGAAACCGTGCCGTCGCCCGTTCAGCGGCGGGATCCGACCCGAACGCAAACACCGCAGGACCGCATTCGGAAAAAGTCGGCCGCAGGAAGCCGGGCGTGAACGAAATGGTGTCGACGCCGTTGCCTTCGAGCCGGGCGAGCGACGCGTAGAGCGAGCGCATCGGTTCGAGCATCGTGCTCTGCGACCCCAGCGGAATCAGGAAGGGCAGGCGTTGCGGGAACGCTTCGGGCGTGGTTCGCCATCGAGCAGCCGTTGCAGCAGGAACGCAGCGCGCGCCGGTATCGGCCATGTCGATGTGCGGATAGGTCCGATAGGCGACCAGTGTGTCGGCCATCGACAGCATCTGCGCCGTCATGTTGGTGTGCAGGTCGAGGCTCGTGACGATCAGCACATCCGGACCGACCAGCGTGCGGATGCGGCTCAGCAGTTCGCCTTCGCCGTCGTCGACGTGCTCGGTGACCATCGCGCCGTGCAGATCGAGATAGACGGCGTCCACCGGCAGCGCCGCCTTCAGCCGCGACAGAATCAATCCGCCGATGCGTTCGAACGCGTCCCGCGTCACGTGGGCTGACGGGCTCGCTGCCGCCCAGGCGAGCGGAATCAGCGTGTGCCCGCGCGGCCGCATGGCGTCGACGAAGCCGGTGATCGGCAGATTGATGCCGGCTGTCCCGTCGAACACGGCGTCGCCTTCCAGCAACGGCGGCCACCCGCCACCGCGGGCGAAATCGTCGAAGGTCGCCTTGCTGGGGGCGAAGGTGTTGGTCTCGTGCTGAAAGCCGCCGACGGCGATGCGCATGGGAGTCGAAAGAATGCCGGAATGCGGAGCGGGTCTCCGCGACGGTACGCATTGTCGCTGCGGTGGCCGGCCGCCGGCAATGTCGACACGATGCGGCTACCGACGACTCGTACCCGTTGGCGCAGGGCTCGCTGCCGCCGATTTGCCGGGCCCGACCTGCCTTGACCCGGCCCATCGGCGAGCGTACGGTGGTTTCATGCATCTGTGCTGAGATGGACGATGGCAATGGCGTTGTCGGTGCCCGTCGTGTCGTTCCCATCACCGATGCCCGCTGCCGCAGTTGCAACGTTCCTGGTCTTCATCGCAAGGAAGGAGATCCGATCGTGCCGCGCAGATGGACGAGAAGTACCGCCACGCTGCTGTGCCTGACGCTCGCCGTTCCATGGAACGCGTACGCGCACAACGAGGCGGTTCACCAGCGCATGACCGACTACGCCTATCACGTGCTGCTGGCGGGGTCGCGTTTCGCCAATGGCGATGACATGGCCGGCCGGTTGCGGTCGGTTCTGACCAGTCTCCAGCGATCCGATCCCGCGTTGAAGCAATTCTTCGCCGACGCCGCCACCGCAGTGCCGAAGCTGCAGGCACTCAAGTCCGGATTGCCGGACGACACCACACCCTGCATTCAGACGTTCCTGGTAGCGGAGATGGGCAGCCCCGTGCCCAACTGGCTGCTGCCTGCGGGCACCGCGCTCGAAGATCTGCCCATGGGCGATGTGCGGTTGCCGGTGGCGATTCACTATGGCTACGGCACCGCGATCTGCGGGATCGATGCGTACTACACACCGAGCGGATTGCTCGCTGGTGAACCCCGGCGGGCTGACCGGCCGCGACTACACGGGCGTCACGCTCGGCTACTGGGCGGCTTCGCCGGACAAGGAGACGAAGGATTGGGTGCTGCGCTCGACTACCCTCGAGATGTTGCAGAACCCGGTCTTTCTCAGTCAGATCGCCGTGACGACGTCCGTGGCCGTGGCGTCGGCCTGCCTGCTCGCATGTGGTCTGTTTCCACCCGCCTGCGTCGCGTGCCCGATTCTCGGCGTGGGCGCCGGTGGCATGGTCGTGGACGAGATCAGCAGCATCGATGCCGATTCACTCGAGAGCGAGGACTACGTCGGATTCGGCCACTTCATCGACATGAAGCCGACGCCGGCAACGCCTGTGCCGTTCGACGAGAAGCCGGGCAAGCTGATGGACCGCGCCGGACCGAAGGGCGTGACCGATGTCACCGAGGATCTCGTCATCCTGCTGTTCGATCTGGGCGGCATCCACGTCAACCACGCCGAATCCCTCGCGCCGCAGCACTACGAGATCGTGCTCGGGGACAGCGGTGCGATGGGCGACGACGTCCATCGCAACTCGACGCGGCGCAGCCCGGCCGAGTGGGAGACGGCAACGGTTCCCCACCTTCAGCTCACACCGGTCGACAATCTCGCCATGTTCGGGTACCTGGATGCCAAGACCCGACGCGGTACCGCACTGGAAGCGAAGCGCATCGGCTGGCCGTTGCACGCGATCGGTGACGCTTCCGTGCCGATGCATGCCGTCGGCGCTTCGGGCTACGGCCATCGTCCCTATGAAGACTGTGTCGAGATGGTGTACGACGATCTCGTCGGATCGGCCACGGTCGCCGCTTCCGCGGTCGTGGTCGGCGATGTGATCCAGCGTGCCTTCAAGTGGCGCAAGTTCATCCAGGACCGGCGGCAGTCGAACGGTACGACCGAGGTGCCGGTGCGGGATCTCGTCACGGCGGTCGCTGCCGCGGCGCGCAGCAAGGCCACTGCACATCCCGAGGTGTTCAAACCCCTGCTGTCGCTGGGCTACATCGCCGATCAGGATGCGGCGATCGCCGGCTACGACAACCCTGCCATGGCAGCGATCCAGCGTGATCTGTTGCTGGAAGGGATCGCCGCCGAAGTCGCATTCCTGATGGCGGTCACGGAGGTTTCGCCATGACGCGATTCCTGGTCGCGCTCGGATGGATTGGCGTAGTGCTTGCACCGGCGGCCTACGCCGATGTCGAGTCGCCGACGGAAGCCGGCATCGACGGCTGCCTCGCGACGGCGCGGGCGCGGGCCACGCAGCAGTTTCAGGCAGACGGTTCGCCCGATGCCGCGCGGCATCTGCTCGAGATCGAAGCAGCGAAGTGTTTCGATCCGACGCTCTCCGCCGCCGCGGCCCACGCGGTGGGAACGGTCCACGCCGAACGTGCGCGTCTCGCCCACCAGTTCGTCAGCGGCGAGCTCTCGCTCAGTGCCTATCGTGCGGCGCGCAAGGATCGGTCGCGCAAGCTGGCGGTGCTCGAAGCCGACCCCAAGGCTCAACGTGCGCTGCTGGCGGGAGATGCGGATGGTGATCTGGTGCCGGATGCCATGGACCGATGTCCGAGGACGGCCGCCGATGTGCCGACCGACGCGCGTGGCTGTCCGATTCCGGTTCGGCCCGGGGCGACCGACACTGCGGACGAGCGCCGGCTGCGGGCGACCCTCGCCCAGTCCGGCACGTTGTTCAATCGCTCGTGCCTGGAGGCGCCGTCGCCGGCGATTCCCGCGCCGCTCGAATGGGGGCGGGGACGACAGACGAAGTTCGACACCATGGGTTTCAACGTGGCTGTCGCGAAGGTGCAGCGTCAGCCCGACGGATGCGAAGTCTTCTACGAGATCCAGTTCCGTTTCGTCGATCCGAACCCGGGCAATCCGGCATTGCCGCCGACGAAGATCATCACCATCGTCTTCAGCGATTCGGAAGACCTGTTGGCCGACCCCGTACGCGCGGTGTTCGGCTTGCCGGTTGCGCCGACGACGCTGTCGCCGGGGCGTGCCCAGGTGCGGGAGGCGTTCCTGCGCGAGTATTTCCGGGCGAGTTGGCGCGTGCGAGCGGTCAACGGCGCCAACCGGACTTCCGCGTGGAGTGGTTTCGTCACGCAGGGACCCGCCGGCGCCGGCGTGGACGGTTGATCGCGGTCGTCCCCATCCCGACCGACACGATACGAGGCCGGGATGGGGCGGTTCGACCGTCAGTCGCTGCCCGCGGCGAACAAGCTCTTCTTCACGATGGCGTGCACGCCCCAGTTGCCGTCCACCACCTGCGTCACGCCGAAATCCACGGCCACCGACATGATCGACACGGCTTCGTCTTCCGTCAGTCCCTGGGTCGTCATCAGGAAGTGGCGCATCTTGCGGAACGCGTCCTTCAGCGCCAGATCGACCGACGACTTGCCGTAGATCTCGGACTGCGCCTTCTCGCCCAGTTCGGCCAGATAGTTCGGGAAGCTGAAGCCGTGCACCAGAAAATCGGTCTGCGTTTCCAGCAGCGGATACTCGAGCTTCTCCAGCGGCGTGCCGGGTAGCGACGCCTTCTTGTGCGGATCAGCTGGAACGTGCCGGTCAGCGAGCACTCGATGGCCGTACCGCAGGATCGGAATCGCCCTGCGATGCATGCGGATCGCCGACCGACAGCAGCCCACCCTTCACGGCCACCGGATAGAACAGCGTGGCGCCCTTGCCGATGCGCCAGTTGTCGATGTTGCCGCCGGTGTAGCTGGGCGGGATCGAATCGACCATGTCGGCTTCCTTCGGCGCCAGACCGATCACGCCGAAGTGCGGCCGGATCGGCACGCGGACGTTCTTCCAGGATGCCCCAGTTCTCCTTGATCGTCGCGTGATCGACCGGAACGCCGGGATAGTCGATGGTCTTGTGCACCACGCCGAACGGATCGGTCTGCGGTGTCCAGCGGAAGTTGTACAGCGCCTTGGCCCAGTCACGCTCGCCGGTGGCGTCGATCTCGTAGATCGTGATGACTTCGCGCTTCTTCGGTTCTTCGATCAGGTCGTTGAAGTGGAAGCCCCACCATGCGGCGGCGTTGCTGCCGAACGCCTTTCCCTTGAACTTCGAGTTGCCGGAAGGCCGTGGACGCACGTCGAGAATGCGCACTTCGAGAATGTCGCCTTCCTCGGCGCCGGCGACTGCCACCGGCCCGGTGCAGATGTGCACGCCGAGGCCTTCACCGGCGCCGCGTCCGAACAGCGAAGCGTCCATCGGGCCGGCGCCACGACGATCCACGCCCTTTTTCTTCTTGTCCCAGTAGAAGACACTTTCCGCGCCCGGGTCGCCCTTGACCATGCGTTCGGCATCGTCGTTGGCGTGGTGCGTCAACGCTTCGATCGTCACGAAATCGCCGGACTGCACCTCGACGGCCGGCTTCAGGTTCTTGCTGAAATAGCCCCAGTGCACCGTGTCGGCGGTGGCGGGGATGTGATAGTGCGACAGCGTGGTCCGCGAAGTCTTCGTGTCGGCGTGGGCGAGCGAAGCGGCGCCGAGCCCGCCCAGTGTGGCCGCTGCAGCGGCACCGCCACCGAGCGCGCCGCGCAGAAAGCCGCGGCGATTGGCGTCGGCCGGTGCGGGCATGTCGAGACCCGTGGTGTCGAGTTCGGTGTCGTGCACATGGTTCGGATCGCTGCATCCGCAAGATTGGCTCATGGCATCTCTCTGTCTGGAGTTCGAGGCCGGGCGAGGTGCCGCGGCAGCACTCCGAAAGCAAACCAGGGTCCATTGCCTGCCGATGCCGATCGCGCTTGTCTCCGATCACCGTTTCCCTGGGCGGAGGGCCGACTTGCCGGAGAGTCGAGGCCGATCGGTCGCACCATTGCGGATCGGCCCGACGCCATCGCGCCCCGCAGAGGGGCGCTTCCATGCCGGCGGTATCAGCTCGCGGCGGCTTCGCGTGCGCGGGAGCGGTCGATGACGGTCATGGCTGCCGCGATGAAGCTCGCCGGATCGGCGAGGTTGGTCGGGACGATCAGCGTGTTGCCGGCCTTGGCCAGCGCACCGAACGCCGTGACGTATTGCTCCGCGATCTTCAGGTTCGCCGCTCGCATGCCTTCCTCGCTGCCCATCGCCGCGGCAACGGCACGGACTGCTTCGGCCTGCGCGTCTGCGATCGCGCGGATCGCGGTGGCTTCCCCCTGGGCCTTGTTGATGGCCGCGGTCTTGTCGCCCTCCGATTGCAGGATCTTGGCCTGGCGTTCACCGTCGGCCAGATTGATCTCTTCCTGCCGCTGGCCTTCGGATTTCGCGATCAGCGCGCGCTTCTCGCGCTCCGACGTGATCTGCGCCTGCATCGCACGCAGGATCGATTCCGGCGGCGTCAGATTCTTGATCTCGTAGCGCAGAACCTTGACGCCCCAGGTGCGGCCGGCCTCGTCGAGCACGCTGACGACGCGGTGGTTGATCTCGTCGCGGCTCTCGAACGTGCGATCGAGTTCCATCTTGCCGATCTCGCTGCGCAGCGTGGTCTGCGCCAGCTGCGTGATCGCCACCACGTAGTCGGAGGTGCCGTAGCTCGCGAGCTTCGGATCGGTTACCTGGTAGTAGATGATGCCGTCCACCGTGAGCTGCGTGTTGTCGCGCGTGATGCACACCTGCTCGGGCACGTCGAACGGGACTTCCTTCAACGAGTGCCGATAGGCGAGACGATCGAAGAACGGCACGATGATGTTGAGGCCCGGCTCCAGCGTCTTGTGGAACTTGCCGAGTCGTTCCACGACCCAGGCGTTCTGCTGCGGTACGACCCGCACACCCTCGATGATGAACACGACCGCCACCGCCAGGATGAAAAACGGAATCGCGAAGCGCTGTGTCGGTTCGAAGAAGAATGCGAACGCCGACAGCACGAACACGACGATGAGTTTCGGGAACATGGTGTGGGGTCCTCAGGTTGGGCGGATTGGAGAGACCGTGAGGCGGCTGCCCTCCGCCTTCACGATGAACAGCACGCCACCGACGGCGACGGGTTCGGTGCCCAGTACGTCGGCGTCCCAGTCGCTGTCGCGGTAGCGGACGCGCGCCAGACGTTGCGATTCACTGAGCCACGCGGTCAGCGTGACCGACTGGCCCAGGTCGAGCGTGTCGTTGCGGCCCGGCGCCATCGCGCCGCTGCGGCGGCGACGCACGACGAAGAAACCGGCGACGGTCGCGATCGCCGCGACGAGCGTCTGCACGGCGATCGGGGCGCCGAGCCAGCCGGATACGGCGGCGGCCAGCGCTGCGATGCCGAGCATCAGCAGATAGAACGTGCCGGTCACCAACTCGAAGATGATCAGCAGCACGCCGACGATGAACCAGATCAGCGCAGGCGAGATCGCATCGGGTGTCAACGCATGCTCCGGTTCAGTAGTGCGCGTACCGCATCGGGTCGCGGCAGCGGGGCGACGGCACCGTATCCGGTGCAGGTGAGCGCGGCGGCGGCGTTGGCGTAGGTCAGCGCCGTGACGAAGTCGTCGCCCGCCGCGAGTCTTGCCATCAGGCTGCCGGCAAAGCAGTCGCCGGCGCCGGTTGCATCGACGCAGCGGATCTCGTGTCCGGTGATGCGGCCGCGGCCCGAGGCGTCGGCGTGCAGCACACCGCCGGGGCCGAGCTTCAGCGCGACATGCTTCGCACCGAGTTTCAAAGCCCAGTCGACGATCGCATCGGGCGCTTCATGACCGGACAGCGCCTGCGCATCTTCCAGGCTCGGCAGGAAATAGTCGGCCTGTTCGATGGTGGCGACGATCACGGCGCGGGCACGGGCCAGCGGCCACAGCTTCAGACGCAGGTTCGCGTCGTAGACGATTCGGGCGCCGCCTTCACGTGCCACCGCGAGCGCGGCGAACACCGTGTCGCAGGCCGTTTCACTGATCGCCTGCGTGATGCCCGATGTGTGGAAGAAACGGGCAGAGCGGATCAGGTCGGCGGGCAGGTCGCGCGGTGTCATCCGGCTCGCGGCGGAGCCCGCCCGGCGATAGCTGAACACGTGCCCCGCCGCGGTGTGCGTGATGAAGTAGACCGCGGTCGGCGCGTCGGGGTCGAGGCTGACGCCCGACGTGTCGAGCCCTTCGTCGCGCCACAGATCGAGACAGGTCTGGCCGAAGGCGTCGTCGCCGAGGCGGGTGACGTAGCCCACGCGCGCACCCTGGCGCGCGGCGGCGATCGCGGCGTTCATCGTGTCGCCGCCGAGCCCTTGCAGATAGCGCCGGTCTTCGCCGGGAATCTGGCTGAACTCCACCATGGGCTCGCCGAGCGAGACCACGTCGAGGCGATCACTCATGCTGTCGCGATGCCGAGATAGCGGATCGCGTGCTCGATCACGCGGGCGCGATCACCGGCTTCGAGCGCTTTCAAGTCGACGATGTTGTTGCCGACACCGACGACCGCGGCACCTGCTGCGCGGTAGGCCGCCATGTTGTCGAGCGACACACCGCCGGTCGGGCACAGCGGAATGTCCGGGAACACCGCGTGCAGCGCCTTCAGGTGCGCAGGCCCGCCGGTGTCCGCCGGAAACACCTTCACCAGGTGACTGCCTTCGCGCCATGCCGCGAGAATTTCGCCCGGTGTGAACCCGCCCATCAGGCAGGTGCGTCCGCGTTCGCGCGCGAGCTTCGCCATGCCGTGCACGACGCAGGGCGACACGAGATAGTCGGCGCCCGCTTGGATGCACGATTGCGCGGCTTCGAGATCGAGGACGGTGCCGGCCCCGACGAGGAAGCCGGCGGGCAGGCGGGCGCGAAGATCGGCGATCAGCGCGATCGCATCGGGTGTCGTGAGCGTCAGTTCGACGGTGCCGAAACCGGCTTCGACGAGACAGTCGACGGCGGCTTCCGCGAGTGCGCGGGTGGGCAAGCGCAGTACGGGGATCACCCGTTGAGCACACAGACGTTCGGCGGCAGGAGTCATCGGATCGGATTGCTCGGCGGAAGGACGCGAGCGCATTCTGTGGGCTGTCGCGGAGCACGTCTATACTTGCTGCATCGCACAACCCTCAGGAAGCAAACATGTTCAACGGCAGATCGGCCATCGTCACCGGATCCACCAGCGGCATCGGCCTCGGCATTGCGGAAGCGTTGGCGGTGCAGGGCGCCAACGTGATGCTGAACGGATTCGGCAACGCCAACGAGATCAAGAAGACGCGGACCCGGCTCGAAGCCGAGTACGGCGTGCGGGTCACCTACTCGGGTGCGGACGCCAGGCCGGCCGAGCAGATCGCGACGATGGTGGCGGAAGCGGAACGGCAACTGGGCGGCGTCGACATCCTGATCAACAATGCCGGCATCCAGCACGTGTCGCCCGTCGACGCGTTTCCGAAAAGACAAATGGGACCAGATCATCGCGATCAACCTGTCGTCCAGCTTTCACACGATCCACGAAGTGCCGGAGCATGAAGGCCAAGGGGTGGGGGGCGGATCGTCAGCTTTGCCT
This sequence comes from Burkholderiales bacterium, assembly GCA_026125595.1. Taxonomy (GTDB): domain Bacteria; phylum Pseudomonadota; class Gammaproteobacteria; order Burkholderiales. The sequence continues at coordinate 13,032 of JAHCKV010000020.1, forward strand.
CGCGTCGGTGCATGGGCTCAGTCGCGTCGGTGAACTGGAAATCCGCGTACGTCGCAGCCAAGCACGGCGTCGTCGGATTGACCAAGGTGGTGGCGCTGGAAGTCGCGGCCGCCGGCATCACCTGCAATGCGATCTGTCCCGGATTCGTGCAGACGCCGTTGATCGAAAAGCAGATCGAAGAGCAAGGCCGGCTGCATGGCGTTTCTCGCGAAGAGGCGGTCGACCGTCTGCTCTCGGAAAAACAGCCGGCGAAGAAATTCGTCCGTCGAGCGAGATCGCCGCACTGGCGCTCTACCTGTGCAGCGACGCGGCCGCGAGCATCACCGGTATGCGGCAGTCTCGATCGACGGCGGGTGGACGGCGCAATAGTCTCGTGGCCGACAAGGTACAGCTACCGAGGTGCAACGCTGACCGTGCTGTTCGACGCGGGCCACGTTGCATCCACGCCGGCGAATGCGTGCGCGGATTGCCGAACGTGTTCGCACCGGCGCGAAACCATGGGTGGCGAATCCAGTGGCGCGAGCGCCACTGCGGTCATGAATGTCGTGGAGCGCTGTCCGAGCGGCGCGCTGCAGTATGCATTCAGCAACGGTGCTCGCTCCGAGCGGCCGTCGCGTCCCGGCGCAGTGACGGTGGTTCCCGATGGCCCGCTGCAGCTGCGCGGCGATGTCGTGTCCACGCAAGTGCGGATGCCACCGAGATCGAACGCGGCACGCGATTCGCGCTATTGCCGCTGCGGCGCATCGCAGCGCAAACCGTTCTGCGATGGATCCCCACGGTGCAGCGGGTTTCCGCGACACCGGTGTCGTGGCGCAGCCGGCGTGAAACCGGGCGATGCGGACGCCGTTGGCGGCGTGCAACTGCACGTACAGGTCCGGACCGACGGTCCGCTGCGCGTGCAAGGCGATCTGCAGGTGATCGATGGCGCCGGCCAGATGGCGTGGCATGGGCCCATCGCCGTGCTGTGTCGCTGCGGGCAGTCCGCCAGTCGCCCGTTCTGCGACGGCACACACAAGCGCATCGGCTTCCGCGCGGAATAGCATCGCACACCGCCGGATCGGCGGTGTGTCGCTACCGCGACGGCATTCGCACCGTCGCGTCGAGCAGATGGGCTTTCACCCTCGCAGGCAGCGTCTCGGGCGGAAGTCCCGCGCGACGGGCATCTTCCACCAGTCGGGCGGATTCGAACGCGCCGGCGATACGTCCCGCGGATCGATCCGGTGCCAGCAGTGAACGGAATGCAGCCCATTTGCTCCGTTCGCGGTCGGCGTCGAGATGCGGATTGGCGGCCAGCAGCGCTGCCACGCAAGGGTCGCCTGCGCGCACGCACGCCACGAGCGCACGCTGCACGACGGGTACCAGCCGCGAGACTTCGGGCGCTGAGTCTGCAGCCGTCGCGCGGACACCGCCAGCACGTTGCCGTACGGATTCACGCCGAAATCCGCCACCACAGCACTTGCAGCCGCGCGCCGAAGGCCGCTTGGTCCTCGGTGTGATGGTGGTAGAACGTGTTCGCTGCGAAGTCCGTTGCACCTTGTTTCAGCGCTTCCACCTTCGCATTGTTCGGTCGCGTGATCCATTGCAGCCGGGTGGCGTCGATGCCGTTGCGCTGAGCGAGTTCGGGCCAGAGTCGTCGCGGCAATTCGCGCTCGGCAGCGGCAACGCGCCGGTCCAGTACGTCGGCGAGACCGACGAGCGGTGTCGGTGCCACTGCGTAGAACGCCAGCGGCGAATCCGTTGCCAACGCCATGAGGGCAACCGCGACAGGGTGCTGCGGATCACCGGTCAGCACGGATGCGAGATCCGCCACCGCGGCATCGCAGGTGCCGTCTTCGATCTTGTTCAACGCGTCCGCCGAACCGCCGCCCGGCTGGAAATCCACGGCGAGATCGACGTCGGAAAACCAGCCTTCGCTGCGCGCGTAGTACAGCGGCGCGTGATCCGCGCCCGGTGCCCAGTTGAGGCAGATGCGCATGCGATCGGCGGCGTGGGCGGTGATCGCACCGCACAGCAGAAGTGCGATGCATGCGGACCCGATGGCCGTCGTCATCGATCCGTCTCGTCGCCAACGAAAGGGGCGAGCCGCAAATGCGGCCCGCCCCTTGGCGTCATGCGGATCGGACCGGCTGGTCTCGGGACTCAGCCTTCCGAACATTCGCCGATCACATCGTGAAAATCTTGCCGGGATTCATGATGCCCAGCGGGTCCAGCGCTTTCTTGATCTCCCGCATCACGCTGACGGCCTCGCCGTGTTCGGCGACGAGGAACTTCTGCTTGCCCAGGCCGATGCCGTGCTCGCCGGTGCAGGTGCCGTCCATCGCCAGGGCGCGCATGACCAGGCGCTCGTTGAGGCGTTCGGCCTCGGCGAGCTCCCTGGGGTCGTCGCGCATGATCAGGAAGCCGAGGTGGAAGTTGCCGTCGCCGACGTGGCCGACCAGCGGCGCGATCAGGAAGCTCTCCTTCAGATCCTGCTTGGTTTCGATGATGCATTCGGTCAGACGCGAGATCGGCACGCAGACATCGGTGGCCCAGATCTCGCAGCCGGGACGCAGCGCCTTGTTGGCATAGGTCACGTCGTGGCGCGCTGTCCACAGGTGCGTGCGTTCTTCCGGTTTGGTGGCCCATTTGAATTCGCCGCCGCCGTTGTCGCCGGCGATCGACTGGACGATCTCGGCCTGTTCCTTGACGCCGGCCTCGGTGCCGTGGAATTCGATGAACAGCGTATCTTTGACCGGGTAGTCGAGCTTCGAGAACTTGTTGACGGAGTCCATCTGCACGTCGTCGAGCAGCTCGATCCGCGCAATCGGCACGCCGAGCTGAATTGTCTGGATCACGCAGTTGACCGCACCTTCCAGTGAATCGAACGAGCAGACGGCGGCGGCCATCGCTTCCGGCAGGCCGTACAGCCGCAGAGTCACTTCGGTGATGATGCCGAGCGTGCCTTCGCTGCCGACGAACAGTCGGGTCAGGTCGTAGCCGGCGGCGGATTTGCGCGCGCGGCGGGACGTGCGGATGATCCGACCATCGGCCATCACGACCGTCAGCGCGAGCACGTTCTCGCGCATCGTGCCGTAGCGGACCGCGTTGGTGCCGGAGGCGCGCGTCGCCGCCATGCCGCCGAGCGATGCGTCCGCGCCAGGATCGATCGGGAAGAACAGACCGAGATCGCGGATGTATTCGTTCAACTGCTTGCGGGTGACGCGGGCCTGCACGGTCACGTCCAGATCTTCCGCATTCACTTGCAGGACCTGGTCCATGTTGGCCAGATCCACGACGACACCACCGTGTTCGGGGATAACCGCGCCTTCGAGCGAAGTGCCCGTGCCGTACGCCACGACCGGCGTGCGATGGCGGGCGCAGATCTGCACGATCTGCGACACCTCTTCGGTGCTGTTGGGGAACGCGACGGCGTCAGGCCGATGGGGGACGTGCCACGATTCGTCCTTGCTGTGGTGATCGCGCACACCGGTGCTGGTCGAGAGGCGATCGCCCAGCAGGGCGCGCAGTTCGTCGATGGCGGGCTGTACATTGGTCTGGGTGACGGCTTGCTGCATGGTGACTCCTGGGCTGCCGGTGCTGGCGTTGAAATGAATGGGATCAGGGATGATCGACGGTCGCGAAGTGCTGCGCGAACTGTCCGTAACCTTCCGCTTCGAGCTGGTCGGCCGGCACGAAGCGCAGCGCCGCCGAATTCACGCAGTAGCGCAGGCCCGTCGGCGGCGGACCATCGGAAAACAGATGCCCCAGATGCGAATCGCCGTGGCGCGAGCGCACTTCGGTGCGCACCAGCCACAGCTTGCGATCTTCGCGGGTCACGATGTTGTCCGCATCGAGGGGGCGGGTGAAGCTCGGCCAGCCCGACCCCGAGTCGTACTTGTCGCGGGAGCTGAACAGCGGCTCGCCGGACACGACATCCACGTAGATGCCCGGCGCGTGGTGGTCCCAGTAGTCGTTGGCGAAGGCGCGCTCGGTGGCGTCTTTCTGCGTGACGGCGTATTGCTGCGGAGACAACCGTGACCGCAGCTCGGCGGCGGCGGGTTTCGAATAATGGCTCATTGCTCTGAATACCTTCGCGCTGGGCGTCCTCCGGCGCTCGGTCCCGGGCGGTTCCGGGGGCTGGCGCGACGAAACCGCTTCAGCAAGGACAAAAAGAAAAAGAGCATGCCACAGACCATCCGGTATTACGCCGCAATTCATGCTGCACAGCAGCATCGTCGGAATATTTGTCAATCCGCCGTTGACCCTTGGCGTTGTTGCGCCGCTTTGGCGGCTCCGGGAAGGGTGCGTTCGACCAACGGGTGGATTGCCGACGCCTGGCTGTGAGAGTTTCCCGGCGTGCTCCAGCGTTCTTGACCGACCGGGCGATGTTTCGCAGACTGCGTCGCGATTCGGGTTTCGCCGGCTCGAATTCAAACAGGCACAACAAAACACAAGCGCGCTGCAGCGCGACCGGAGGAGTGAGTGAAGCGAACCCGTTTACGACCCGCCAGGGGGTTACCCGGCCTGGCACTGTCGATATTGATGTGCTGTGCGTGGCCCGTTGCCGCCGAAGATGCCCCGAAGCCCGACGCCGCGCCGGCGGAAGCCGGCAAGGGTGACGCCGGCAAAGGCAATGAAGATACCGGCCGGAAGCTCTACAACCGCTATTGCCGTGGCTGTCATGGCGAAGAGGGCAAGGGCGACGGGCTGGTGTTCATGCCCCACGTCGACAACCTCACGCGCAAGGGCTACATCGACCTGTTGCCCGACACCTATCTGTACACCGCGATTGCGAAGGGCGGTCTCGCGATCGGCAAGAGCAGTTACATGCCGGCCTGGGAAGGAACCCTGACCGAGCAGCAGATCAACGACATCCTGGCTTACATCCGCAGCCTGCCGCTGCACTGAAACAGGCTGCAGGTTCATCGCGCCGCGCGCTCGCGGCGAAGGAGGTGTTGTTCGCGTCCGTCGCGAAATTCAGTCCCCAGTTCCAGGCAGTCGCAGGAATCGACGTAACTTCCGCAGTCACAAACAAATCTATATTGGAGGAGGAAGGAATGGGATTCTGCAAATCGTTGTTCGTCGCGGCCTTCGCGACGGCGCTCTCGGCTTCGGCCTGGGCGGACATGGAGCCCCAGCAGGGCACGGGGCGTGCGGGCCAATGGGCGCCGCGAATCGCAGTCAAACCCGACCCGTCGAAGATCGTGGTCCCCAAGGGCTACAAGGTCAGTGTCTTCGCATCCGGTCTCGACACACCGTCGTCCGCAACCGTCGATGGTGACGGCAATGTCTGGGTGGCCATCTCGGGTCCGCTGTTCATGCAGGGCACCGAACCGGCCCACGTCAAGGTCTTCGACAAGAACGGCAAGGTGATCAAGGAGATTGGCCGTGGCACGTTCACGACGGTCATGAACGAGATCGGCTATTGCCCGGAGAACAAGAAGATCTA
>JAHCKV010000200.1 GCA_026125595.1 Burkholderiales bacterium
TCGGCGTGTCGGTCCAGCAGTTTCTGCGCCGCCGGATCGGTGGCGGCGCCGAGGGCGAGCGCCGTGGCCGATCGCTCCGGCGGCGTCCCTTCGGCCAGCACCTTCTCCAGGTCGGACAACAGATCGCCTGCGGCGAAGCGACCGAAGCAACGCCACAGCTCCGGGCTCACCGGGCGTCCCGCGGCCCAGCGCTCATGGGCGTAGCGGCTCGCCATGCCGGCCAGGGTCGGATTGGCGCGCTGCTCGAAACCCACCACCGGGACCAGTGTGCTACCCACGAACAACGTCTTCAACACCATCTGATTCCATGCCTCTTCCGACAACTGCTCGGAAGGGTACGGATTGCGATGGGCCACGGCTTCGAAAACGGTCGTCATGTTGGTCCGAATACCTTCGGCGGCCCGCAATCGGTGCCGAGGCTGGTCAGGATACAGCGGCAGACCGCGGTAGAACGCCACCAGCTCGTCGATATCGGCCGTGGCGCAGAGCTGATCGAGACGTCGGGAAAAAATCTCGGGATCGATGCTCGCGATCAGCAGGAGAAAAACCCGACCTGCCTGATCGACGGTCCACTGGGCCGGATTCCAGCCGGGGCGCGCGGCCGTCGCCGCCGCAAAATCGGCGTCGCGCAGCGCCAGAGGTGCCTTGCCCAACTGCCGCGACACCAGGCTGATCAGCCGGTACAGATCGCGGTCGCCGCCGCCTTTTCGCAATGTCTCGGCCGCCCCCCGCAGCCATTCGGCCGCCTTGGGATCCACACGGGCTTCAATCCACTGTTGCAACAGACCTTCCGGGGTCATGCCAAGCTTCTCCTCATCGTCTCGATCCTGCGGGATCCGGAATCACACCAAACGGGAAATCAGACCGTCTTGACGGAAATCATGCCGCCTTGCGATCGCCCGCAGCGCCGAACAAGTGATCCAGCAACAGCTGCTTCACGGCGGTGGCCGGCACCGGGCCTTCGGCCAGCAGTTCCGGCGCCGACGTGATGAAAAGCGGACCGTCGTCGGGCCGGTCGGTCGGTCGGCCATGGGAGCCCTTGACCAACGTCGCGTCGAGTGCGATCACATCCATCAGGTAACGCATGCCGAGTTTCTTCTGTGCGAGCTTGAGTCCGATCTTCAGCTTCGGCAACGACAGGGTCGGATCGAGCAACAGCTCGACCGGGTCGTAGCCGGGCTTGCGGTGAATGTCGACGGTCCGGGCGTAGTCCGGCGCTTTCGCATCGTCGAGGAAGTGGTAGTACGTGAACCAGCTGTCGGCGTGCGAGATCGCCACCAGTTCGCCGGAACGCGGATGATCCAGTCCCAGAGCGCGCTTGCCGGTTTCGTCCAGCACCTGCTCGACACCGGGCAGCGCCCGCAGGCGCTCGGCCACCGGGCCGATCAGTTCGGGCTTCGCGACGTAGACGTGCGCGATCTGATGGTCGGCGACGGCGAACGCGTCGGACGCACCGGCATCCAGTTGCTCGCGGCCCAACTCGTCACGCACGCGCAGCCAGCCGGCTTCGCGCAATGCCCGGTTGATATGTACCGGCCGCGATACCGGTGTGATGCCGTACTCGGACAGTGCGACGACTTGGGCGCCCATCCGCCGCGCCTGTTCGATCAACGGGCCGCACAGATCGTCGACGGCCTTCACCTGGGCCGGGATCGACGGATGGTCCGGCCCGAGCCGCTGCAGGTCGTAGTCGAGATGGGGCAGGTAGACCAGCGTCAGCGACGGGCGGTGCTGCTTCAGCACGTGCAGCGTGCTGTCGGCGATCCACCGGCTGGAGACGAGATCGGCCGTCGGCCCCCAGAACCGGAACAGCGGAAACTGTCCGAGCGTCGATTGCAGCGTGTCACGCAGTTCCGGCGGATAGGTGTAGATGTCGGGCAGCTTGCGACCGTCGGCCGGATACATCGGCCGCGGCGTGATCGAAAGATCGGCGGTGGAGTACATGTTGTACCACCAGAACAGCTTGGCGCACGTGAAGGTCGGATCGATGCGCTTCGCCGCGTCCCAAACCTTCTCGCCCGACACGAGACGATTCGACTGGCGCCACAACCAGATCTCCGACAGTTCGCGGAAGTACCAGCCGTTGGCGACGATGCCGTGGTCGCGCGGCAGCAGACCCGTCACCATCGTCGACTGGACGGTGGTCGTCACCGCCGGCGTCACGGTATCGAGCGGGCGAACCGCACCGGCCTTCGCGAGCGCCTGCAGATGCGGCGCGTGGGGCAGCAGGGCCGGCGTCAGGCCGACCACGTTGAGGACCAGCGTGGGTGTCACTTGCTAGATGTCTCCGGCAACGGATGGCGATACCGGATCGAGGCGCTCGCGCAACGCGGCAACGCTGCCGGCACCGGATCCGAACATGCAGATGCGCAGCTCGTCGAGCAAGTCTTCGATGAACGCGTGCAATGCTGCTTCACTTTCCGACGCCTGCAACAGGAAGGGGCGCGCCATCGCGCCGACATCGGCGCCGAGGGCCAGTACCTTGGCGAGGTCGATGCCGGTCCGCAAACCACCCGACGCGATCAGGGGGATGCCGGACGACGCACGGCGGACGTTGCGAATCGACCGGGCAGTCGGAATGCCCCATTCGCCGAAGCGCAAGCCCATCGCACGACGACGCGGCGTCTTCGCGCAGAACGCCTCGACCTTGGCCCAGGAGGTTCCGCCGGCGCCGGAACAATCGAGTCCGGCGACACCGCATTCCACGAGCCGGCGTGCGGCGTCTTCGCTCAGACCGAAACACACCTCGCGAGCGAACACGGGAATGCCCTCGGAGGCCAGATCGCCGCACAGCGTCGCGAGTCGCTTCGCGATATCGCGGAAATCACGGTCGCCGCCCTGCACCGCCTCCTGCACCGGATTGAAGTGCACGAACAATGCGTCGGCCTCGATCATCTGCACGGCCTTCAGCGCTTCGGCACAACCCCAACCGCGGGCCAGCTGACCGGCGCCGATATTGGCGAACAGCAGAATCGACGGCGCGACGTCGCGGACGCGATACCAGCGGGCGCGATCTGGATGCTCGATGCCGACGCGCTGGCTGCCCACGCCCATCGCCAGACCGAATCGTTCGGCGGCCACGGCGTACAACCGATTCAGCGCGAGACCTTCCGGTGTGCCACCGGTCATCGGCGCGATCATCAGCGGCGTCGGCAGATGCCACGGGCCCAGTCGCGTCGAGATGTCCAGTTCACGTAACGACAGCTCTGGCAACGCCTGATTGCGGAACTCGAACGATTCGAGTCCGGTGCGCTTGCAGTACTCGACCGCCTCCGTGCGGCAGACTTCGAGATGCCGCCCCTTCGCGGCCGGATCCCGTGTCGCGGGGACAGGGGTCACGGCAGCGGCCGGTTCGAGCACGCGCGCCGACGCCTCCGCGCCCGACGAGCGCGCAAGCCGTTCCGCTGCGTCAGCGGACAACCGCCGCGTGAGCGCCGATACCTGATCCCCCATACTTCCTCCTCGGTGCCGGCCCGCTCGGGGACGTCACCGAATGGCAGACGTCGTCGGGTCTGGTGGCGCCACGAACCGCAACGGCTAGTTCGAGAATTCCTTGCTCATGATGAACGCCGTGACGGCCTGACGTTCCTGCTCCGACAGCGCTTCCTTGTAGCTGGCCATGCCGCGGAACCCGTTGGTGACGCGATCGAACACGAACTCCGGCGTGTAGCGCTTCGGGTTCAGTTTCGGCGCCTTGCCCGGATAGGCGGACTTCCCGTGACAGAACTTGCAGATCTTGTCGAACGTTTCGTGACCCGCCTTGATGGCGGCCGGATCGGTCAGCACATCCTTCGGAAAGGGCGGCAGATCGCCATCATCGGCCAGGGCCTGGGCACCGGTGAACGCCACCAGCGGCGCGCACACCAGAATTGCGACTGCGGTACGGTTGAACATCGACTTCATGCGAGCGACTTCCTTGTAGAACGATCGATCCTGCAGCGATCGAGAAAACGGCGCCGGGGAGCAGCCATCGGCCGCAACCCCGGCGCCGACCACGCCCTCCGGAAGGCAAGGGCCTATCCGGAAGAACGTGACAACGTCGATTGCGTGTACAGCGCTTACGGCACGATCTTGTAGATCTTGTCGTGGGCCGGGCCAGGACCGGTGTTGCGGGTCGTGGTCACGTACACGTTGCCTTGATTGTCCTGGCCGAAGCCGAGGATGTAATCGTTGAAGTTGGGCATGTTGGTGACCTTGATGGTTTCCTTGGTCCACTTGTCACCCGACTTCTTGCCGGCGAACAGCACGCCTTCCGCCTTGGCGAAGCTCTTGCTCCAGTCACCGAAGAAGTACATGCCTTGCCACGGCTTGTGCGGCCCGCGGTAGACGTAACCACCGGTGATGGAGATGCCTTCGAAGTCGCCCTTGGCGGCGAATTCCGGGTTCGAGCCATTCTTGTACTCGATGATCGGCATCGTCATGCCGGCGGTGTTGCAGCTGGCCGGATGGGTGTTCGGATTGACGTAGTCGAAGCAGTGGTTGCCTTCCATCGCACGCCAGCCGTAGTTCCCGCCCTTGGTGATGATGTCGACTTCTTCGTAGCTGTTCTGGCCCACGTCGGCGCAGAAGAGCTCCTTGGCTCCGCCCATGTCGAACGAGCAACGCCACGGATTGCGCAGACCCATCGCCCAGATTTCCGGCGCGTAGTCCCGCTTGCTGACGAACGGGTTGTCCTTCGGCACGGAATACGGATCGGTCGACGGGTCGATCCGAAGAATCTTGCCGAACAGCGAAGCCGGATCCTGGCCATTGCCGAGCACGACGTTGTGGCCGATGCCCCAGTCGTTGGCGTAGCCGCCGTCACCGGTCGAGATGTAGAGCATGTTGTCGGGACCGAAGCCGATCCAGTGGCCGTTGTGGTTGAACTGTGGCCAGTCGATCTGCGTGATGATCCGTTCGTAGAGTTGATCGGCCTTGTCCGGATCGTCCTTGGACACCCGGTACTCGGCGACGACGTTCGTGTGGGCATACCACAGCTGCTTGCCCAGATCGGCATCGCCGCGCAGGCGCATCGTGTACGAGATGTAGAACTTGCCGGTCTTCTTGAAGTCGGCCGGGAACGCCAGGCCCAGCAGGCCTTCTTCATCGAAATCCGGGCTGATCGGCGGCAGCTTGTGCTTGATGTTGAGGAAATCCTCGCTCATCAGCTTGCCGTCGGCGCCGAGGATCTTGATCGTGCCGTTCTGCTCGACGATGAATTTCCGATCGTCGCCAGGCGGAGACACCATGATCAGCGGGTGCACGAGGCCATCCGCGACCAGTTCCAGTTTGACGTCCAACGCCGAAGCCGTCTGCGATGCGACGCCGAGGGCGCCGGTTACCGCGAGTGCGATGCAGAGTTTCTTGAACACGCTCCTACCTCCCAGATAAGTTTTTGTTTAAAGGGTGTTACTTCAACCGTAATGCCTTTGACAGCATAACGACTACCCGCGCCTCGAACAACCCTGCCGTTGGCGCTCGCCTCTTGCGTGCGAATCGCCCCAAACCGGTCCGGCCGCAGGGACGGGACAAATACCCCGGCCGGGAGGCCGGAAGTGTGAGCACGCCGCCGCGCGGAGACCAGGGAAAAATTCCCGGCACGAGTGCGCGCATGTTCACTTTGTCCCCTGCGGTCTTGTCGAGTTCGGCGGGTTTGCGACCGACCGTGAACATGCCCTGCGGAAGTTTCCAATTCTCCCCGCTCACACCGCGGACATATCCACTGTCGGGAGGGAGTTTTTCCGGCGCGGATCCAGGGGCATATCCATAGCATCTCGCCGGACCCGATCGACGGCCACCCCTGAATTCCATCACGGGCCGCCATCGCCAGGGGCTCTCCGCAATTTACACCATAGATGTCAGAAAGGAGGAAACCCATGCTCAAGCATTTGGCAACGGTGATGATCGCTGCCGGGACGCTGCTGGCCACGTCTGCCTTCGCGCAGACGGTGCCACAGACCCCGGCGGAGGTCGCACGCCCGGGGGGGAAACTGCCAGGCAACCCGAAAATCGCCCTCGTGAAGGTGGCAGACGGATTCAAGGATCCGACCAACGTCGCGGTGGCGAACGACGGCAGCGGACGGATCTTCGTCACCGAACGCGCCGGCCGTGTGCGCATCGTCGGCAAGGATGGCAAGGTGCAGCCGGAGCCGGTCCTCGATCTGACCAAGACCAACCCGCTGGGCTCGGAAGTGCAGACCGGCTTCGTCGAGCAGGGCCTGTGGTCGATCGCGTTCCACCCGAAGTTCAAGCAGAACGGCTACGTGTTCGTACACTACGCGTCGCTGCCGTTCAACGGCGCATCGATCATCGCGCGCTATACGGTGGATCCCGCGAGTCCGAACCGGATCACGACCGACCAGGCCAACAAGACGGTCAAGGTGGTGATCAACATTCCGCAGCCCTAC
>JAHCKV010000201.1 GCA_026125595.1 Burkholderiales bacterium
TCACAGGTCATTCATCCATGTCCGCCCACATCTCAAACGTCCGCCCCAAGCCCGACAAAGTGCTGGTCGACATCGTCGACTACGTCACGAAATACAAGATCACCAGCAAGGAGGCCTACGACACCGCGCGTTACTGCCTGATGGACACGCTCGGCTGCGGCTTCGAGGCACTCGAGTATCCGGCCTGCACCAAGCTGCTCGGGCCAATCGTGCCCGGCACCGTGGTGCCGAACGGCGCCAAGGTGCCCGGCACCTCGTTCCAGCTCGATCCGATTCAGGCCGCGTTCAACATCGGCACGATCATCCGCTGGCTCGACTTCAACGACACGTGGCTCGCCGCCGAATGGGGTCATCCGTCCGACAACCTCGGTGGCATCCTCGCCACCGCCGACTGGCTGTCCCGCACGGCCGTCGCGATGGGCAAGAAGCCGCTGACCGTGCAGGATGTGCTCACGGCCATGATCAAGGCCCATGAGATCCAGGGCTGCATCGCGCTGGAGAACAGCTTCAACAAGGTCGGGCTCGATCACGTGGTGCTGGTCAAGGTCGCCTCGACCGCCGTCGTCGCGGAGATGCTCGGCCTCGACCGCGACGAGATCATCAACGCCGTGTCGCTGGCGTGGGTCGACGGCCAATCGCTGCGTACCTATCGTCATGCGCCGAACACCGGCTCGCGCAAGAGCTGGGCCGCGGGCGATGCGACGTCCCGTGCCGTGCGGCTCGCACTGATCGCGAAGACCGGCGAGATGGGCTACCCGTCGGTGCTGAGCGCCAAGGGCTGGGGCTTCTACGACGTGCTGTTCAAGGGCAACGAGTTCAAGTTCCAGCGCCCGTCCGGCCGCTACGTGATGGAGAACGTGCTGGTCAAAATTTCCTTCCCCGCCGAGTTCCATTCGCAGACCGCGGTGGAAGCGGCGATGACCATCCACAAGGAGCTGCAGAAGCTGGGCAGGAGCGCGGAGGACATCAGGAAGATCACCATTCGCACCCACGAGGCCTGCATCCGCATCATCGACAAGAAGGGTCCGCTCAACAACCCGGCCGACCGCGACCACTGCATCCAGTACATGGTGGCCGTACCCATCCTGTTCGGCCGCCTGACCGCGGGCGATTACGAGGACGCCATCGCCTCCGATCCCCGCATCGACAAGCTGCGCGACAAGATCGTCTGCGTTGAAGACAAGAGTTTCACCAAGGACTACCACGACCCCGCCAAGCGCTCGATCGCGAACGCGCTGACTGTCGAGTTCACCGACGGCAAGAAGATGAAGGAGATCGTCGTGGAGTATCCCATCGGCCACAAGCGTCGGCGCAAGGAAGGCATGCCGGTGCTGGTGGAAAAGTTCAAGACCAACCTGGCGCGCCGCTTCCCGGCCAAGCAGCAGAAGACGATTCTCGATCTGACGCTGGACGCCAAGAAGCTCGCGGCGACTCCGGTCAACGAATTCGTCGATCTGTTCGCCATCTAGGTTCCGTTTTATCGATCCCAGGTTCTCCCGAAGGAAGGGGCAACGCCATGAGCCACAATCTGTTCGACTCGCTGCAGGAATTCAAGATCGGCACGCGGAAGGCCAAGTTCTACAGCCTGCCCGCTCTGGAAAAAGCCGGCGTGGGCAAGATCTCGCGTCTGCCGGTGTCGATTCGCCTCGTGCTCGAATCGGTGCTGCGCAACTGCGACGGCAAGAAGGTCACCGAAGAGCACATCCGGCAGCTCGCCGGGTGGAAGCCGAAGGCGGAGCGGGTTGCCGAGATTCCGTTCGTGGTTGCGCGCGTGGTGTTGCAGGACTTCACCGGCGTGCCGCTGCTGGCCGATCTGGCGGCCATGCGCAACGTCGCCGGCGAGATGGGCAAGAACCCGAAGACCATCGAACCACTGGTGCCGGTGGACCTGGTGGTCGATCACTCGGTGATGATCGATCACTACGGCGGCAAGGACTCGCTGGATCTGAACATGAAGCTCGAGTTCCAGCGCAACCGGGAACGCTACGAGTTCATGAAGTGGGGCATGCAGGCGTTCGACACGTTTGGTGTCGTGCCGCCCGGCTTCGGTATCGTGCACCAGGTGAACCTCGAGTATCTGGCACGCGGCGTGCACAACAAGGCCGGTGTCTACTATCCGGACACGCTGGTGGGGACGGACAGTCATACGACGATGATCAACGGCATCGGCGTCGTCGGCTGGGGCGTGGGCGGCATCGAAGCGGAAGCCGGCATGCTCGGGCAGCCCGTGTACTTCCTGACGCCCGATGTCGTCGGCGTCGAACTGAAGGGCCGCCTGCGCGAAGGCGTGACGGCAACCGATCTGGTGCTGACGATCACCGAAATGCTGCGCAAGGAGAAAGTCGTCGGCAAGTTCGTCGAGTTCTTCGGCGAAGGCACCGCGTCGCTCGCCGTGCCCGACCGCGCGACGATCGGCAACATGGCACCTGAGTACGGCGCGACCATGGGTTTCTTCCCGGTCGACGAAAAGACCGTCGCGTACTTCGAAGGCACCGGCCGTACCAAAGCCGAGATCGACGCGTTCGAGGCCTACTTCAAGGCCCAGGAACTGTTCGGCATTCCGAAGGCTGGCGAAATCGACTACTCGACGAAGCTGGTACTGGACCTGTCCAAGGTCAGCCCGTCGCTGGCCGGCCCGAAGCGTCCGCAGGATCGCATCGAGATCGGAAACGTGAAAAAGCAGTTCACGTCGCTGTTCTCCAAGTCGACTGCCGACAACGGCTTCAACCAACCGGCCGAGAAACTCGGGCAGACGTTCACCACCAGCGACGGGGTCGATCTGCACAACGGCGATGTGCTGATCGCGGCAATCACGTCCTGTACCAACACGTCGAACCCCGGCGTGCTGCTCGCCGCCGGCCTGGTCGCGAAGAAGGCGGTTGAAAAAGGCCTCACGGTCCGATCCCACATCAAGACCTCCCTCGCCCCCGGCTCGCGCATCGTCACAGAGTATCTGACCCGTGCCGGGCTGCTGCCCTATCTCGAAAGGCTCGGCTTCAACGTCGCGGCGTACGGCTGCACCACCTGCATCGGCAACGCCGGCGATCTGTCGCCGGCGATCAACGAGACGATCGTCAAGAATGATCTGATCAACGCCGCGGTGCTGTCGGGGAACCGCAACTTCGAAGCGCGGATCCACCCGAACTTGAAGGCGAACTTCCTCGCGTCACCGCCGCTGGTCGTCGCCTACGCGATCGCCGGCACCGTGACACGCGACCTGATGACCGAGCCGGTCGGCAAGGGCTCGGACGGCCAGGATGTCTACCTGGGCGACATCTGGCCCACCAGCGAAGAAGTGCACGCACTGATGCGCTTCGCGATGGACCCCGCCGCATTCAAGAAGAACTACGGCAAGGTCAAGGGCGATCCGGGCGAATTGTGGGAGCAGATCGAAGGGGTCGACGGCCAGATCTACAACTGGCCCGAATCGACGTACATCGCGAAGCCGCCGTTCTTCGAGGGCTTCGACATCGAACCCGCGGCAGCCGGTGCGAAATCCATCCTCGGTGCGCGCGCACTCGGCGTGTTCGGCGATTCGATCACCACCGATCACATCTCGCCCGCCGGCTCCATCAAGGATTCTTCGCCGGCCGGCAAGTGGCTCGTGAACCACGGCGTGCCGAAGGTCGATTTCAACAGCTACGGCTCCCGTCGTGGCAATCACGAGATCATGATGCGCGGCACGTTCGCCAACGTGCGCATCAAGAACCTGATGATTCCGCCCAAGGCCGACGGCTCCCGCGTCGAAGGCGGCATCACGCTGCACCAGCCGACCGGCGAAGAAATGTCGATCTACGATGCCGCGATGAAATACGTCGGCGACGGCGTGCCGACGATGGTGTTCGGCGGTGAGGAATACGGCACGGGTTCGTCCCGCGACTGGGCCGCGAAGGGCACGCAGTTGCTCGGCGTCAAGGCGGTGATCGCCCGTAGCTTCGAGCGGATCCACCGCTCCAATCTGGTCGGCATGGGCGTTCTGCCGCTGCAGTTCGTCGGTTCCGATTCGGTGGAATCCCTCGGCATCAAAGGCGACGAGCAATTCGATCTGCTGCTGAGCGATGAACTGAAGCCGCAACAGGACGCGACACTGGTGATCCATCGCAAGGACGGCACCGATCAGCGCGTGACGCTGCGTCTGCGGATCGACACGCCGATCGAAGTCGACTACTACCGCCACGGCGGCATCCTGCCGTATGTGCTGCGGGAGCTGTTGGCCGCGGCCTGACGACGGCTGTACCGGAGGTTAGCGATCGGCGGAACCGCGACGGCGGTTCCGCCGATTTCATTGGCGGCACGGTCAGGCTGCTTCGAGCTTCAGCGTCTCGAAATAGGTGGCCAGCGGTTGCTCCGGATGCCGGTTCAGATAGATCGCACAGGTCACCCGCAACAGCGATGCGAAGCTGGAAATGCCCTGTTCACGCGCCTGCATCTCTTCGTAGAGCTTGGCGATGAACCGCGGGGTCGTCAGATTCTCGCCGGCGGCGGCCGCATCGAGCACACGCCAGAACAGACGTTCGAGACAGATGCTGGTCACGAATCCGGACAGTCGCACCGATCGCTTTTCACGCGCGTACAGCCCGGGATCCTGCCCGGAATACAGATTGCACACGGTCCCCTCCTGGATCGACTCCCGCACGGCGGGTCTTTGCCCTGGCCTGCGACCGCCGACGACACCGGCGTTCGGCGCCCGATGTGTCGACGGCATCCCGATCCCGCGGGCGGAACCGGGATGACCCTGCCTACAGTTAGCCACCGACCCTGCGGAGCGTCAACGATGCACCGCCGCAAACGGCGCCCGCCCGCGGGCCGGAGTGCGGGTCGCCCCGGCTACAGATTGCGCGCTGCCATCTCCTTCGCGATGTAATCGGCCTGTCGCAGCGCCAATGCGACGATGGTCAGCGTCGGGTTCTCCGCGGCCCCGGTCGTGAACGTGCTGCCGTCGGACACGAACAGATTCTTCACGTCGTGGGCCTGTCCCCATTTGTTGACGACACCATCGCGGGCGTTTTCGCTCATCCGGTTCGTGCCCAGATTGTGGGTCGATGGATACGGTGGCGTGTGATAGGTCTTCAGTGCCCCCACCGCGTCGTAGACCGCCGAGCCCTGCCGGTAGGCGTGGGCCCGCATCGCGAGGTCGTTCGGATGATCGTCGAAGTTCACGTTCGGCACCGGCATGCCGAACGCATCCTTGACGCCGGTGTTCAACGTGATGCGGTTCGATTCCTGCGGCATGTCTTCACCCACCAGCCACATGCCGGCCATGTTCTCGTAACGGTCGAGGGCCCACGTGAAGTCGCGGCCCCAGGCGCCGGGTTCCAGGAATGCCGCCATGAACGGCAAGCCCAGCGACAGCGTTTCCATTTCATAGCCGCCGACGAATCCGCGGTCCGGATCGTGGCGAGCCTCATCCGAGATGATGCCGGCCATCGTGGTGCCGCGGTACATCCGCACCGGCTTGTCATACACGGCATAGACCGAGCCTGTCATGTGGCGCATGTAGTTGCGCCCCACCTGTCCGGAAGAATTCGCGAGCCCGTCGGGAAACCGGCTCGTCGCGGAATTGAGCAGCAGCCGCGGCGATTCGATCGAGTTGCCGGCAACGCAGACAACCCGGGCCTTCTGCAGCTGAATCTTGCCGGCAGCATCGGCATACTCGACGCCGGAAATCTTGCCGGACGCGTCGTGCACGATGCGCAGCGCCTGCGCCTGGGGCCGCACTTCGAGCTTGCCGGTGGCTTCCCCCTTCGGAATCGCTTCGTACAGCGTCGACCACTTCGCACCGGATTTGCAGCCCTGGAAACAGAACCCGATCTGCTGACAGGGGCCGCGACCATCGCGCGCCCGCGAATTGATCGACATGTTGCCGGTGTGGAAATGCTGGTAGCCGACCTTGGCCGCGCCGGCGGCGAACACCTTGTAGTTGTTGTTGCCGGGCAGACGCGGAATGCCATTGGTGCCGGTGGTGCCCATCTTGAACTCGGCCTTGTCGTACCAGGGATCCAGCTCCGCCCGCGTGAGCGGCCAATCCAGCAGGTTTGCGCCCGCGACGGCGCCGTAGTTCGTGCGCGCCTTGAACTCGTGGGCCTGGATGCGCAGCGAAGCGCCGGCCCAATGGATCGTCGATCCGCCCACCGCCTTGACGATCCACGCAGGCAATCCGGAGAAATCCTTCGCGACCCGCCAACTGCCCGATGTCGTGCGCGGATCGAGCCAGGAAATCTTCGAGAAGTTCGACCATTCGTCGTTCTCGAAGTCCGCGATTTCGTGACGCTTGCCGGCCTCCAGCAGCACCACGTCGATGCCCTTCAACGCCAGTTCCGATGCAACGGTGCCACCACCGGCACCGGAACCGATGACGACCACCACGTGGTCATCGCCGAGAC
>JAHCKV010000202.1 GCA_026125595.1 Burkholderiales bacterium
AGTCGTGGGCGACGCCACCGGCCAGGCGACCCACTGCCTCCATCTTCTGCGACTGTCGCAACTGGTCTTCCAGATTGCGTCGACCGGTGACGTCGCGGAAATACACGGCGAGTCCCTGGTCGGACGGATAGATGCGGACGTCGAACCATTTCTGCAGCGGCGCGAAGTACGCCTCGATGTCGACGGTCGCATTCTGTTCGATGGCGCGCCGGTAGCTGCGATCGAACTCGCTGTCGACGGTCTCCGGGAACGCTTCCCAGATCGTGGTCCCGATCAGTTCCGACCGTTGCCGCAGGATCATCCGCTCCGCTTCGGCGTTGACATACGTGAAGCGCCAATCGCGATCGAGCGTGAAGAATCCGTCGGTGATGCTCTCCAGCGTCGTGGTGAGTCGATCGACCAGCAGCGCCACCTCCTGCTCGTGCTGCTTGCGATCGGAGATGTCCTGAAAGGCCCCTTGCAACGACACGATCCTGCCGGTCGAGTCGCGTACCGCGTCGCCGATGGCGCGCACCCAGATGCGACGCCCCTTCGCGGTATTCATCTCGAGTTCGAAGTCGAACGGCGTTCCATCCTTGGCACAGGTTTCGACGACGCGCGTGACCTGCTCCCGATACTCGGGCGGATAGAACTGGATCGCCTCGTCGAGCTGCGGTTCATAGCCGGCGGGCAGATCATGGATCGCACAGACTTCGTCCGACCACGTGGTCTTGCGCGTCGCGACGTCGATGGTCCACCCGCCAAGGCGCGCCGCCTGCCCCGCGATCCGCCGCAGCGACTGGCTTTGCCGCAACGCCTCTTCGGACGCACGACGATCGGTGATGTCGCGATAGTTGACGGCGACAGCATTCACTTCGGGGCGATCGAGCAGATTGACCTGAAACGCCTCGATCCAGCACCACGAACCGTCCTTGTGCCGGACCCGCAGTTCGACGGACCGGTGATCGCCCGGTGCCCGGAGGCGGTCCGGTGTTGCACCGGCGGCGTTGCGAAGATCTTCGGGGTGCACGAACTCCCGCACGTTGCGACCGATCACTTCGTCGGGCTGATAGCCGAGCACGCGGATGATGCCCGGGCTTTCGTAGATGATGCACCCGTCCGGCGCCACCAGATGAAAGGCGTCCCACGAACTCTGCACCACCGTCCGAAAACGCGCCTCGCTGGTGCGCAGCGCTTCTTCCACTTGTACACGCTCCGTGACATCCAGCGCGGTGCCGATGGCGCGGACAGCTTTTCCCGCAGCATCGCGAATGACGTGGATCGTCGCCGCGATATGCCGCAACGGCCCCCGGGACGGGTGCGTGCGGTACTGAAACGTGAAGGGCTCCGTCGCCGAGAAGATCCGGGCGAACGCCTGTTGATTGCCGGCGCGATCGTCGGGATGGATCAGTTCGGCAAACGCTTCGAAGGCCGGCGTTCCGAGGGCGGGATCCCGATGCAGCAGGCGATACATCTCGTCCGACCAGTCGCCCTGCATCGAGGCCAGATCCAGTTCCCAACTGCCGAGATGGGCCAGCGCCTGGGCTTCGATCAACCGGGCGTCACGGGCATTCAACCGGTTGGCATTCTCCTGCCGTCGCAGGTGCAGTCGTACGCGTGCCGTGAGGTCCTCCGCGGCGAGCGCATCGGCGAGGTAGTCGTCCGCCCCCGCATCGAGCGCTTCGGCCTGCCATCCGGCACGGCTCTCACCCCCGGCGCAGACGACGACGCCGATTGCGGCGAGCGCCGGGTCCGCGCGGATCTGCCGCAGCACATCGACACCCCTGCAGTCCGGCAGCGTGCGTGCCAGCAGCACCAGCGCGGGATGACATGCGCGGCATTGGCCCAGCGCTTCGGCACCGTCACCAGCTTCGACGACCGCATACCCCGCTCGCCGCAGCGGCTGCACAGCGCGGTCGCGGGTCACGATATCGGCATCGACGATCAATAGCGTAGTGGCTGCAGTCATGGACGGCGGCTGAAAAGCCTTCGGTTCGGCCCTGGAGCAGTCGACCGGATCGCGGCGGCGCGCGATTCCCGATCGACCCTGCTCTCGACACTGACGCGGTTGACTTACCTCTCCGACACTCGACCGCGGATGACGCCGCGGGCGGAGATGCGTGTAGGAGAACGAAGACGGATGCTACTCCGTCGGCGCCCCCGGAGCAGCGGGTGACGCCACCTTGAAGGAGCCGGCCGATGCGGAGACCAGGCTCACGGAGTGCCGCTCCCTGTCGTCGCCGACGCCTCGCCCTCGAACCCGGGCGCCGCGGTCGCGCACGTGATACTGGTTCGGTGTTTCCCTAGCGACCCGGCGGCGGAACCACCGGTCGCCGTCGCAACATCGACCAGTTGGCCAGCACCAGCGCGGCGATCACGCCGACGAGCCCGACCAGCAGACGCCAAGTGACCGGCTCACTCAACACAATGGCGCCGAACACGACGGCCGAGACCGGATTGAACGTGACAGCGAGTGACACGCGCGACGGGCTGGTGTGCTCCAGCGCCCAGATCCACAGGAAGAACGGCAGCGCACCCCCGATACTCATCAGGTACGCGACGGCGATCCAGCCCGGCATGCTGATCTCGGCCAGTCCCCCCCAGTCGCCGCGGATCAGGATCAGCACGCCGATCGCCACCGTACCGACGGGGATCATCACCGACGAAGCCACCAGCGCCCGATACTTGCGCAGCGCGAGGCTCGCGAACACGTTGTAGACAGCGCCGGAAAACGCCGCCGCGAACATGTACAGGTCGCCCTTCCATGCCGCTGCATCGTGCGTGCCGATGCGGTCGCCCAGTGCGAAACCCACGGCGAGCAATGCCAGCACGCCGCCGGAAACGTTCATCAGGGTGAAGCGCTCGCGGCCGAGCAGCGCCGCGAGCGTCAAGGTCATCAACGGCTGGGTCGACAACACGAGGGCACCGCGCGCCGCCGGAATGTGCGCGAGGCTCATCGTGAAGAAGAACGGAAACACCGCGAACATGATGAAACCGAGACCGACGACCACCGGCAGGTCATGCAAGGCGATACGGACCCGCATGCGCGGCACCGTGAAGGCCAGCATCACGAGACCGGCTCCCGCGAACCGCAGCAGGATGGTCACCAGCACACCGGCTTCGGGCACGACGAAGCGGGTCGCGACGATGGCCGAACCGCCGAGAATGCTCGACAGCACGGCCGCCGCGACGGCGATCAATGCAATGGGATGACCCTTCACCAGCCGATGAACCAGCGCCTCATGCGGCGCCGCCCCCGCACCGCGACACCGCTCGCTCGACGCGCACCCTCACCCGCGCGAACGCGGACGAAGGTGCTTCGATCCGACACCATCGTCGAGCAGTGGAACCCCCCTTCGGACTAGGACCGATCGGTGACCGCACCCTTCGATGCGGTGGAGACCAGCTTGACGTACTTCGCCATCAGACCGCGCTGGTACTTCGGTTCCGGTGCTTTCCACGCGGCCTTGCGACGGGCCAGTTCTTCGTCCGAGACATTGACCTGGATCAGCAGCTTGTGCGCATCGATGGTGATCGAATCGCCCTCCTGCACCAGACCGATCGGACCGCCCACGGCCGCTTCCGGCGCGACGTGGCCGACGACCATGCCCCAGCTTGCGCCGGAGAATCGACCGTCGGTCAGCAACCCGACGGATTCGCCGAGCCCTTGCCCGACCAGCGCCGAAGTCGGTGACAGCATCTCCTGCATGCCGGGACCACCCTTCGGGCCTTCGTAGCGGATCACCACGACGTCGCCCGCCTTGACCTTGCCACCCATGATGGCTTCCATCGATTCGTGCTCGGAATCGAACACGCGGGCCGGACCGGTGATGACCGGGCTCTTCAGACCGGTGATCTTGGCGACACAGCCTTCCGGCGCCAGGTTGCCCTTCAGGATCGCCAGGTGGCCTTCCTTGTAGAGCGGATCCTCGACGGTGTGGATGACGTCCTGATCGGTGCGGCGCACCGGATTCATCGCCTCGAGCTCCTCGCCGATCGTACGACCGGTGATCGTCATGCAATCACCATGCAGCATGCCCTTGTCGAGCAGCATCTTCAGCACGACGGGCACGCCGCCGGCCCGGTGGAAATCCGTCGCGACGTACTTGCCGGACGGCTTCAGATCGCAGAACACCGGCGTGCGGCGACGGATCCGCTCGAAGTCGTCGATGGTCCATTCGACTTCGGCGGCGGACGCGATCGCGAGGTAGTGCAGCACCGCGTTGGTGGAGCCGCCGGTCGCCATCACCAGCGACACGACGTTCTCGATGGACTTGCGCGTGATGATGTCGCGCGGACGGATGTTCTTCTTGATCGCATTGACCAGCACCTTGGCCGACTCGGCGGCGGAATCCGCCTTTTCCGGGTCGGGCGAAGCCATCTGCGACGAACCGAGCAGGCTCAGGCCAAGCGCTTCGAACGACGACGACATCGTGTTCGCCGTGAACATGCCACCGCAGGCACCCACGGTCGGACAGGCGTTCTTCTCGACCCCCAGCAGATCTTCCTGCGACATCTTGCCGGCCGCGAACGCGCCGACAGCCTCGAAGGCGCTGGCGATGGTCAGGTCGCGCCCCTTCCAGTTGCCGGGCTTGATCGTACCGCCATACACATAGATGGACGGCACGTTGATGCGGGCCATGGCCATCATGCCGCCCGGCATGTTCTTGTCACAGGCGCCGATCACGAGCGCGCCGTCCATCATCTGACCGTTGACGGCGGTCTCGATCGCGTCGGCGATCACTTCGCGCGACACCAGCGAGTACTTCATACCCTCGGTGCCCATGCCAATGCCGTCGGTGACGGTCGGCACGCCGAAGACCTGCGGCTTCGCGCCGGCGGCCTCGAGGGCTTCCATCGCGCGATCCACCAGCGGCTGGATGCCGGCGTTGCAGGGGTTCATGTTGGAATGGCCGTTCGCCACGCCGACGATGGGTTTGTCGAAATCGCCATCGCCGAAACCCACGGCGCGCAGCATGGCGCGGTTGGGCGTGCGGGCGACGCCGGCGGTGATCAGCTTGGAACGCCAGTTGTCTGCCATGGAATCCTCCGTTGCGGGCTGGTTGTTATGGGAAACGCGCAGTTTCTCGCGTCCGGTGAATGATCGTCCAATATATTGCGAGAAAAAGACTGATACTCTGGACGAATGAATCCCGCCTTCGAACTGCGTCATCTGCGCTACTTCGTCGCGGTGGCCGAGGAACTGCACTTCGGCCGGGCCGCCACGCGCCTGCACATTTCGCAGCCGCCCCTGTCGATGCAGATCCGTGCGCTGGAAGAAGCCCTCGGCGTGCAACTGCTGATCCGCAACCAGAGGCACGTCGCGCTGACCAAGGCGGGTGAGGTCTTTCTCGACGAAGCCCGCCACATCGTCGCTCGGGTGAACGCCGCGGCCGAAGCCGCGCGACGCGCCGATCGCGGCCAGATGGGCACCCTCGCCATCGGTTTCGTCAGCCACGCGGACTACGGACTGCTGCCACCGCTGCTGCGGGAGTTTCGGGCGCGCGCACCCAGCGTACGGCTGACGCTCAAGGAATCCACGACCGACCGCCAGATCGATGATCTGGTCGATGGCCGTCTCGACGTGGGATTCGTGCTGACGCCGATCGAAGACCCGCGACTGGTCAGCCGGCCGATCTATCGCGAACCGCTGCTGGCCGCGCTGCCCGAGCACCATCCGTTGGCGCAGCGAGAAGGGCCGGTCCAGCTGGCCGCGCTGGCGGACGCCCCGTTCATTCTGTTCCCGCGGCCCCTCGGCCCCGGCCTCTACGACGAGATCGTGAGTTGTTGTCGACGTGTCGGGTTCAGTCCCCGCGTCGAACAGGAAGCCGTGCAGATGCAGACCATCGTGAGCCTCGTTTCGGCGGAGATCGGCGTGGCACTGATTCCGGCATCGCTGGAACACATGGGAAGAACCGGTGTCGTCTACAAAGCCCTGGGCGACACCGCATCGAGCTGCGAACTCGCGTTGGCGTGGCGTCGGGACGATCGTCTCGCGACATTGCAGCTCTTTCTGGAGACCGCCGATCGGGTGGCTGGCGCCCTCGCACCATGACCGTACGCACATCGGCGATCACGCTGCCGGACGAAACCGCGACGCTGGCGCTCGGCGCCCGGCTGGCCGAACGGCTCGAACCCGGCACCATCGTGCTGCTCGAGGGCGATCTCGGCGCGGGCAAGACGACCCTCGTCCGCGGCCTGCTGCGCCGCCTCGGCTATGCGGGTCGCGTGAAGAGCCCGACCTACGGTCTGGTTGAACTTTATGATCTTTCTAGGTTATCTTTGTACCACTTTGATTTTTATCGGCTAGAAAACCCGAAAGCTTGGCGCGAAGCGGGTTTTGCGGAGTACTTCGACGATCACCACGTCTGCCTCGTGGAGTGGCCTGAAAAAGCCGGCCC
>JAHCKV010000203.1 GCA_026125595.1 Burkholderiales bacterium
GCGGCAGATCGGCGATGTTGCCCACCCCCTGGCCCGCCCCCCAGATGTCCTTCCACGGCTTCTTGCCGGCTTCCTCCTTGCGACCCGTGCCGAAGTCCATCGCGGTCTTCTGCACTGGCGGCAGATTGGCCGGGTCGAGACCGGCGTTGACGATGCTCGACTTGATGTAGTTGCCATGCACGCCGGTGAAGTACGGCGTGTAGATGATGTCCGCCGCCGTACCGTCGATGATGGCCTGCTTGTAGCCCTCGGTGGCGTTGGCTTCCCGCGTGGCGATGAACCGGGTGCCCATATAGGCGAAGTCCGCGCCCATGGCCTCGGCGGCCAGCACGCCGTTGCCGTCCGTGATGGCGCCGGACAGCAGGATCGGACCGTCGAAGAACTGCCGCACTTCGCGCACCAGTGCGAACGGACTCAGGGGACCGGCATGGCCACCGGCCCCGGCCGCCACGAGGATCAATCCGTCCACGCCGGCTTCCAGCGCTTTCTTCGCATGACGAATGGAAATCACGTCATGGAACACCAGCCCGCCATAGCCGTGCACGTGCTTCACGACTTCGTTCGGTGCGCTCAGGCTGGTGATCACGATCGGTGTCTTGTGCCGGACGCAGACCTCGACGTCATGGGCCAGCCGGTCGTTCGACGGATGGATGATCTGGTTCACCGCATAGGGCGCAATCTTCGCCCCTGGATTCGCCGCGGCGTAGGCCGCCAGTTCGGTCTCGATCCGGACGATCCACTGCTCGAGCATCTCGGCCGGCCGCGCATTGAGCGCCGGGAACGATCCGACGATGCCGCTGGTGCACTGTGCGATGACCAGATCGGGATTCGACACGATGAACAGCGGGGCGCCGATGACGGGCAGCGCGAGGCGATCTCGGAGTTGCTGGGCGACGGGGGACATGGGCTCGACAGTTGGACGGGAAAGGTCCGGAAGGTGCCGGGCCGCCGGGACGTCGTCAAGGGACATCCGGGCGCTTCCGCGGCGTCGCGGTCTATACTCGGACCACTACCGCAGGAGGAGAACCCCATGGGCAACATGAACGAACAACGCGCCACGTTCACGACGATGGAGCACAGCACCAAGGCCGACTGGGACATCATCGTGTCGCATTTCCGTCCCTACGCCGCCACGTTGGCGGACCGCGTGCTGGCCCATCTGCGGCTGCTCGCGGACGACACCGGCGGGTTCGTGGTCGACCGGCTGCAGCACTCGCTGCTGACTGCGACCTTGGCCCACAAGGGCGGCGAAGACGAGGAGTACGTCGTCTGTGCGCTGCTGCACGACGTCGGCGACACGCTCGGCTCGTGGAACCACCCGGACATCGCCGCCGCGATGCTGAAACCCTTTGTGTCCGAAGCGAATCACTGGATGGTCGAGCATCACGGCATCTTCCAGGGCTATTTCTTCTTCGAGCACGTGGGGATGGACAAGAACATGCGCGAGCGCTTCCGCGGCCATCCGCATTTCGAACGCACCGAGAAGTTCTGCGCGCTGTACGACGGCCCGGCGTTCGACCCGAAGGCCGAGATCGCACCGCTCGAATTCTTCGAGCCCATGGTCCGGCGCGTGTTCTCGCAACCGAAGAACTCGATCTACAAGGACACCTGCAGTCAGGAGATGCCATGAACACTCGATCGAACGCCGACCTCGACCGGCTGCTGACCGATTTCAAGGCGGTCGTGGCCGAAGCCGAAGCGCTGGTGCGGGCCACTGCCGATGAAGCCAGCGAACAGGCTTCCACGGTGCGCGAACGGCTCGACGCCAAGCTGGCGGATGCCAAGGCACAGCTGGAGCGGGTCGAGACCCGGGTGCTGGGCAGCGCCCGGGCCGCGGCCAACGCCGCCGAAGACTATGTGCACAAGAATCCGTGGGAAGCCGTCGCAGTGGCCGCGGTGCTGGGCATCGTCGCCGGTCTCGTGATCGGCCGCCGTCGCTGAGAAATCCTGCGCGCGTGGCTGAACATCCGACCGACCCGAAGCCACCCGGCGGCGTCCTCGACGCGCTGCGCGGCCTGGTGGAAACCAGCGTCGCGCTGGTGCATACGCGGCTGGAGATCCTCGCGACCGAGATCGAGGAAGAACGGATCCGGCTGAAGCAGTACGTGCTGCTGGCGCTGGCAACCGCGTTCTGCCTCGGATTCGCGCTGATCCTGGCCGTGCTGCTCGTCCTCGTCGTGTTCTGGGACGATCACAAGATTCTCGCCGTGAGCCTGCTGCTGGCGGTGTTCCTCGTCAGTGGCGGTGCACTGGCGTTCACGCTGGTTCGGCAGGCCCGGGCGCGGCCGATGCTGTTTTCGGCGACGCTGGCCGAACTGGCGAAGGACCGCGACCGGCTGAAGCGGCCATGAACGCCGATCTCGCGCGGATCCACGCCCAGCGCGCCCGGCTCGTCGCCACGGCGGATGCCCAGCGCGACACCATCGCCGCGCTCGTCGCGACCGCAGCGAAGCCGCTGAATTTCGCCGATCTCGGCATCGCCGGCCTGCGGATGCTGGGGTCGACGCCGGTGCTGGTGGCGGTCGGCACGGCATTGCTGTCGTGGCTGGGGCCGCGCAAGGCTTTCACGTGGGTCGTCGAGGCCTGGGGCCTCTGGCAACTGGCCCGCAAGGTCGTCAAGCTGGCGACCCGGCGGTAGCGATCCGCCCCCGCAGCCCGTAGAATCCGCGCCCTTCGAGAACCCTGCCGCTCGGTGTGATCCGCCGTCCGGCCGTCCCGGCAGCCCCCCATGACGGAAGCCTCCCTCGCGCTCGCCGACGCCGTCGCGCAGCGTCGCACCTTCGCCATCATCTCCCACCCGGATGCGGGCAAGACCACGCTGACGGAAAAACTGCTGCTGTACGCCGGCGCAATCCAGATCGCCGGCAGCGTGAAGGCGCGCAAGGCCGCCCGGCATGCGACCTCCGACTGGATGGAAATCGAAAAGCAGCGTGGCATTTCGGTCGCGAGCTCGGTGATGCAGATGGAGTACCGGGGCCACGTGGTGAATCTGCTCGATACGCCAGGCCACCAGGACTTTTCCGAAGACACGTATCGCGTGCTGACCGCCGTCGACGCCGCGTTGATGGTGATCGACGCCGCCAACGGCGTCGAAGCGCAGACGCTGCGATTGCTGGAGGTCTGCCGGTCCCGCGGCACGCCGATCATCACGTTCGTCAACAAGATGGACCGCGAAGTGCGCGAACCGATCGAACTGATCGACGAGATCGAGCGCGTGCTCGGCATGTCGTGCGTACCGTTTTCATGGCCCATCGGCATGGGCAAGTCGTTCCACGGCGTCTACGACCTGCAGGCTGACCGGATCCGCGTGTTCCAGCCCGGCGAAGATCGCGTGAAGGACGATCTGGAAGTCATCGAGGGTCTGAGCGACCCGTCGCTCGACGCCCGCTTCGGCGCCGACATGGAACGCGCGCGGCATGACATCGATCTGGTGCAAGGCGCGACGCCGACGTTCTCGCGCGACGAGTTCCTCGCCGGCCGGCAGACGCCGGTGTTCTTCGGCTCGGCCATCAACAATTTCGGCGTGCGCGAAGTGCTCGATGCGCTGGTGGACATCGCGCCGCAGCCGCAGGCCCGCGTCGCGCTGCAGGGTCCGGTGGAACCGGATGCACCGAAGTTCTCCGGCGTCGTGTTCAAGATCCAGGCGAACATGGATCCGTCCCATCGCGATCGCGTCGTGTTCATCCGCGTGTGCTCCGGGCGGTTCGAACGCGGCATGCGCATGCGCATCCAGCGCACCGGCAAGGAGATCCGGCCGAACAACGTCGTGTCGTTCCTGTCGCAGCGACGTGAGCTGCTCGACGAAGCCTACGCCGGCGACATCATCGGCATCCCGACCCACGGCGGCATCCAGCTGGGCGACACGCTCACCGAAACCGCCGATCCGCTGCAGTTCACCGGCTTGCCGTTCTTCGCGCCCGAGATCTTTCGCGGCATCGAAGTGGTCGATCCGCTGCGCAGCAAACAACTGCGCACGGGTCTGATCCAGCTGGGCGAGGAAGGCGCGATCCAGGTGTTCCGGCCGGTACGCAGCTCGATCCTGCTGTTGGGCGCCGTCGGCGTGCTGCAGTTCGACGTGGCGACCCATCGATTGAAGTCCGAGTACGGCGTCGAAGCGCGGATCCTGCATTCCAACTACACGTGCGCACGCTGGGTCACCGCCGACGATGCCGTGGAGCTCGAGCGCTTCATCGACGGCAACGCCGGCCGTGTCGCATACGACGCGGCGGAAGCGCCGGCCGTGCTCACCGCCAACACCTACGAGATGAAGGTGGTGCAGGACATGTGGCCGAAGATCCGCTTCCACGCCCAGCGCGAACACGCCGGCCTGAAACTCGATCGCGCCGCCTGATCGCACGGTGTCGACTGCGCGCCCGATTTCCATTCGTCACGCTCCTTCCAGGATTTTCAGATGTTTTTCCGCAACCTGATCGTTCACCGCTGGCCGGCCGACGGCAGCTGGGATGTCGAGCGGCTCGAGAACCAGCTCGCAAAACTGCCGTTCCAGCCGTGCACCGGCTTCGCACTCGAATCGCGCGGATGGATTCCACCGCGTGGCGATGACCGTCTGGTCGTCAGCGTGGGCCGCCAATGGCTGATCGCGCTGGGCGTCGAAGCGAAGCTGCTGCCGGCGTCCGTCGTCAAGCAGGAAGTCGAACAGCGCGCCAAGGACATCGAAGCGCGCATGGGGGTGAAGCCCGGCCGCAAGCGGCTGCGCGACCTGAAGGACGAAGTCACCGACGAACTGCTGCCGCGCGCGTTCAGCCGCTACAACACGACGTTCGCGTGGATCGATCCGGTCAACGGCTGGTTCTGCGTCGATGCAGGCAGCCCGAAGAAGACCGAAGACTTTCTGGAAGTCCTGCGCCGTACGCTGGACGACCCGCCGTTCTCGCTGGTGCACACGCAGCGCTCGCCCACCGCCGCGATGGCGGACTGGTTGTCCGCGAAGGAAGCACCGCACGGCTTCAGCATCGATCGCGAATGCGTATTGCAATCCACGCTCGAAGAGAAGGCGACGGTCCGCTACGCGCATCACCCGCTGACCGACACCGACGAGATCCGCAACCATATCGAAGCCGGCAAGGCGCCGGTGCGGCTCGCACTGACGTGGCAGGACCGCGTGTCGTTCGTGCTCGGCGAGACCATGGAATTGCGTCGCGTGCAGTTGACCGACGTGACCGCCACCGAGAACGAAGGCGGAGCCGAATCCGCCGAGGAACAGTTCGAGACCGACTTCACGCTGATGACCGGTCTGTACGCGCAGTTCCTGACCGATCTGCTCGAAGCCCTCGGCGGCGAAAAGACCGACGCCTAGAACGGAAAAGCCCGCCAATCGGCGGGCTTTTCGTCGATGATCGCCGGACGGCGATCATCCCGCTACGCGTTACTTCTTCGCCGTCTTGCCGCCCTTGATGGCGAGGTCCTCGTCGCGCTGCAACTGCTTCGCGCGATCGGCCAGATAGGCGCGGATGGCGTCCACGTCTTTCGCATCGAGCTTGCCGGACCAGTTCGGCATGCCGGTGTCGACCAGCGCACCGCCGAGCACGACGTGCTCGAAGGCCGCGCGGCTGGACAGCATGGGCGTGCGACGCAGATCCGGCACGACGCCGTTCGAGATCGCGCCGAAACCGTGGCACAGCAGGCAATTGGCGCCGTACAGGCCTTCGCCCTTCGCGACGGTTTCCGCCGGCCATTCTTCCTGGGGCACGTTGGCCGGCAGGATGGGCGGATAACCGGCGGGCAGTTCCGCTTCACCATTCAGCTTGTAGACCAGGATCCGGCCGGGGCCGGCACGCGGATTCTGGATGTACGGCACATGCAGTCCGTTGGAGCCGCCCAGCCCGCTCAGCACCGCGATGTACTGCTCGCCCTTGGCCATGAAGGTCATGGCACCGGCGATGATTCCGACCTTGCCGTCGGCCGTCCAGACCCGTTGTCCGGTATCGGCGCGGTAGGCGTGGAACTTCCCGTCCGGCCCGCCCTGGAACACGAGATTGCCGCCCGTGGCCAGCACACCGCCATAGCCGGCGGACGGGTGCTGCACGCGCCAGACTTCACGCTGCTCGACGGGATCCCAGGCGATCAACTGACCGCGGGTGCGGGCCTTCAGCACCTGCCGTTCGGCTTCGCTCTTCGGTCCGCCGTTCAGCGCAGACGTATTGGCGAGGTTCCATGCCCCCTTCTCCGGGTTGTACTCGAACTTGCCGTCATCGGCGAAGCCGAACGGCAGTTCCTGCGCCGGGATGTACACCAGACCGGTCTTCGGGCTGTATGCCATC
>JAHCKV010000204.1 GCA_026125595.1 Burkholderiales bacterium
GCGCCGCCGAAAACTCGCCCGGCATACTGGCCCGGATCGCAAACTGCAGCGCGGTTTCGTCCCGGGCCGTGCGCGCGTCGATGGAGGCGCCGGCTTCCAGCAATGCCCCCACGCTGCTGCCATAGACTTCCGGCACACCGACCGCACACATCAGCAACGTCGTGCCGCCCCGGTCGGATCGGAGGTTCGGATCGACGCCCTGCTGCATCAGCCGTTCGACCCGCTGCCATTCCGGGCTGCGGACCGCCTTCACGACGCCGCTCGATCCGCAATCGAGGCTCCAGGGCACCGCGGCCGGAACATTCTCCGCAGTGACGGACGATGGCGAGGCGGCCGCCCGAAACCGCAGTCGCAACACCTCCACCGATTCGACGACCGCCCACAACGGGCGTTCCTCGTCGGCCTTGCGATCGACGAACAGGAACACCGTCACCGCATCGACATGGGCGTGACGGATCCGCTCGGGCCCGAGCCGCGCCACGAACATCTGCTGCGCGCCGTCGGATGCGATCCGCACGTTCTGGAACTGCCGACCGCTCATGAGGATGTTCGGCGGCCGCGACAACCGTTCGCCCAGGCGCCGGAACGCCTCCAGCTGGGCCGGCCCCAACGTGCTGGCCCAGCGTTCCCGCAGGCCGTCGGTGAGGCCCCCGTAGAACTCGAGCGGCGCTTCATCAACAGTCAGTGACAGTGGGGCTGCCGGGATACCTTGGCCAAGCGGTGCGACGAGCGGCGCGCTCCACAGCGCCCGGCCGTTGCCGAGCGCATCCGGATCGGTCGTCGCGTACACCGACAGCGCACCCGCGCCCGACATGACACGGACCGTGAACGCTTCGCGATCCAAGACGACTTCGCCTTCGATCGCCGACACGGCTACACCGTTCTGCAGCACCTCGACGATCACCGGGGGTTCGAACTCGACGCCGGCGGCAGTCCCAACGACCGCCGCCCATGTGGCGATGGTCGCGATACCACGACGGATCATTCGTGCCCGGGGGTCCACGCGTCCACGAAGCCGTCCCGATTGGGCATCTGCACCTTGGGCAGCGTCGTGGCATTCATCACGTCGGTCGGCCGGACGATGCCGCTGAACCACAGCACCGTCGCCGTCAGCGCATAGGTTTCGTCGTTGCTGAGCGTCATCGGTTTGTCGTACGGCATCGCACGGCGGATGTAGTCGAACAGCGTCGTCGCATGGGGCCAGTAGCTGCCGACGGTCTTCTGTGCCTTCGGCGTATTCAGCGATCCCATGCCGCCGGCCAGCGCCGGACCACCGGCAGCACCTTGTCCGCGCGGCCCGTGACACGCGACACATTTTTCCATGTAGATGTCGATGCCGTCGGCCACGGTGCCGCTGCCGGGCGGCAATCCACGGCCGTCGGGTGCGATATCGATGTCCACCGCGGCCAGTTCCTCCTCCGACACCGGCATGCCGAAATCGGGGGCGGCCGCCGCGTGCACAGCCAGCACCAAGACGCTCGCCACGACGACTCGCAGATCAAAGCGGCGCATTCTCGATGCCTCCTCTTGCGTCGATCCGCCAGGCCTGCACGGCGTTGTAGTGGTAACGCTGATTCGGCCCGTGGGCCTTCATCCAATCGGCGCGCCGCGGCTGCACGTGTCCCCGCTCGTCGCGCGCACGACTCATCAGCGCGACCGGCGCGCCGTTCCACTGCCACGGCACCCGGAACGCGGTCAGGCACTGCGACAACACGGGCTCGCGCAACTCTGCCTCGGCCCACGTACGACCACCATCCCCCGATACTTCGACCGCCGCGATACGCCCGTGCCCCGACCAGGCGAGACCACTCACCTCGTACAGACCGGCACCCTGCAGGATCCAGCCCGGCGACAGTCGCGTGATGACCGATTTCACGTCCATCGGAAACGTGAACTGCAACGCCTTGCCGTCCGGCTGCAGATCGGTGTAGTGCGAGGTCTCGTCGCGGAACTGCCCCGGCATGTCGACCAGCTTCAACCGGTGCAGCCACTTGATGCTCATGTTGCCTTCCCAGCCGGGCAGCACGAGCCGCAACGGATATCCCTGCTCGGGGCGCAGGCGCTCGCCGTTCTGGTACAGCGCGAGCACGGCGTCGTCGAGCATCTTGGACAGCGGGATCGATCGCGCCAGCGTCGCCGCATCGGCACCTTCAGCGACGACCCAGCGCGCATCGGGCTTCACGCCGGCCTCTTCCAGCAACGTGCGTACCGTCACGCCGGTCCATTCGCTGCATGACACGAGGCCATGGATCTGCCCGCACGACAGCTTCGGCGTCTCGGTGCCGGCAATGCGGGCACTGTTGCCCGAGCACTCGATGAACATCGTGCGGCTGGTCATCGGATAGCGCAGCAACTGATCGATTCCGAAGCGCAGCGGCCGCTCGACCAGACCGTGCACCGTCAATGTGTGCTCTGCCGGATCGATGTCCGGCACACCGTTGTGGTGCCGCTCGAAATGCAAGCCTGCCGGTGTCACGATGCCCTGCAGGAACTCGAGCGGCGTGAACGACACGCCATTGCCCGGCGCCATCGCACCGTAGCGCGGCACGATGCTGCGCTTCACGTCCGCCTCGAAGCGCGACGGCACGCCGTAACCGCTGAACGGTCTGCCCAACGTCTTTTGCGACGGCAATGCGGCCGTCAGATGGGCATCCGCCGCTTCGGCCGACACAGCGGCACCGGCACCGAGCACGATGGCGCCCTGCAAAAAAGCGCGGCGCGACAACAACCCGCCGCCGGCCACCGGTGTCGGATCCGACACCGTCATGAAACGCGGCATCGTCCGGTCTGCATCAGTCATGCGTCACCCCCGAATCCGAACTGTGGACATCATGATGGATGATTCTCCTCAATCGCCAGTGGCACCAATCACCTCCACCTTCAGATACCAGCGTCGCGTGTCCCGCGCCGCCTCCGAACTGCGCCAGGTGACACCGTCCTGCTCGAATTCCGCAGCCCCGGTCGCGCCGCCGAGTTCGATCCATTCTCCGAGACGTCCCGACACCACCGTGTCGACCCGCTGGATGTCGGTGGCGCCGGTGTTCGGATTCGTGAACTGATCGCGCTGGCCCGCGATCTCGACCGTGACCTGGTCGCCGTTGACGCGCGGCCGCGCGGTAAATCCGGTCACCGCGTCGCGGTACTGGGTCGATTCGACCACCCGGGGGCCCTGCGGCGTCTGCACATAGCGGCGCGTACTGACCGGCGCCGACTGGCCCAGCGCCACGAACGCACTGTTGCCTTCGAGCACCTGCACGCGCTGCCCACCGCGCTCCGCCCCCGCGGATCGACTGCTGTACACGCGAGCCTCCGCGCGGCCGTTGCCTACCACCGCACCCGGCGGCGAATCACCGGATTTGCCGGGCAAGGTCACCGACGCTTCCGGACCGCCGATCGAGCCCCGGACTTCGGCACCACTGCGCTGCCGATCGAGGTCCACGTCACGGGCAACGGTGATCATCAGCCGGCGCGGTTGCCGATCGATACGATCCAGTACCTTGCGCAGCTCGGCGAGATTCTGCGGTGTCGCGCGCACGACCAGCTGATTGCCGAGCGCACTGATCGAACCTTCGCTGCCGACGAACGGCTGCAGCACCGGCAGGATCTCCTGGGCGTTGCGATAGCGCAGGTCGATCACCTCGAGCACCGTCGGACCGGCTGCGGCGACCATTGCCGTCATCAGCATCAGCAGCAGACCGATCGCGGCGCGCATGGCGATGGGGTCCGCGAATCAGTGGGCTCGCGCGACGATCCGCGCCAGAGGATCCTGGCGGTAGAACTGTCGCAGCTGCTCGTAGACCAGCGGATACGCATCGACGACGGCGCGCGGCGTCTCGAAGAACGCTTCGCTCAGCACCGCGAAGAACTCCGCCGGCGATTCCGCGGCATAGGGATCGATCTCGGTGTACCGCCCGCGATCCACCTGGGTCGTGAAATCCGCGTAGGCTGCTTCGAACGCATGACTCCACGCGCTGCGCGACATTTCCTTGTGCAGCGGTGGGAAGCCGTTGGCATCACCGTTGAGCATGTCGAGCTTGTGCGCGAACTCGTGGATCACGACATTGACGCCGTCCTCGTCGCCGGCCCGTTCGACGTCCGCCCACGACAGGATCACCGGTCCCTGCAACCACGCTTCGCCGGCCCGCGGATCGTCGTCTTCGTGGACGATGCCGTGCTCGTCGGTCCACGTGTGGCCGGGCACGAACTCACCCGGATAGACGATCACTTCGTTCCAGCCCGCGTACGCATCGGTATCGAGATTGAGCACGAGGATGCACGCCTGGATCGCGATGTCGAGGCGCATCTCGTCGGTGAGTTCGTGTTCGCCCGCCGCCACCAGTGCCTTGTCGTTCAGAAACAGGATCACGTGATCCCGCAGCCGTTCGGACGCTTCGAGATCGAGCGTTCGCGTGAACGGAAACCGCGCGATCGCCGTCTCCCAGATGCCCGCGTCGACGGTGCCGTTGCGCAATACCCGCTCGCGCCGCCACTGCTTCAGACTCCAGGCCATCAGGTCGCAGCCGGATCGACTTCCGGCGCCTCGGGTTCCTGCAACGCACGCTCCAGCCGGGCGACATCGGCAGCGGCCTCCAGTTCGACCTGCTCGATCTGGTGAAAGCGACGCGTGATCTTGTCGCTGGACACACGGACATCCTCGGCATCCTGGTGCGCCATCCGGATGTGGTCCGCAAGCTTGCGCATGCGCTGGTCGAAGCGGCCGAAGTCGCGACCGAGCTTGCCCAGTTCATCCTTGATCACATGCACCTGACGCCGTGTCTCGACATCCTTGATCACGGCGCGCGCGGTATTGAGCACCGCCATCATGGTCGTCGGCGACACGATCCATACGCGCCGCTGCAGCGCGTGATCGACGATCTCGGCGTGATAGGCATGGATCTCGGCAAACACGGCTTCGGCCGGCACGAACATGACTGCACCGTCGGACGTTTCGCCGGGCAGGATGTAGCGCGTCGCGATGTCGTCCACGTGTCGGCGGATATCGGTCCGGAACAGCCGCTGCGCCGCGGCACGATCGAATTCGGACTGGCCCGGTTCGAACATGCGGTGATAGTTCTCCAGGGGGAACTTGGAATCGACCGCGACCGTGCCCGTGGGTTCCGGCAGATGCAGCAGACAATCGGCCCGGGTGCCGTTGCCGAGCGTTGCCTGGAACGTGTACGCACCCGGCGACAGGATGTTCCGCACCAGCGCCTCCAGCTGCACCTCGCCGAACGCGCCGCGGGAGCGTTTGTCGCCGAGCAGTTCCTGCAGGCTGACCACGTTGGTGGTCAGACCGTCGATCTTCTTCTGCGCCTCGTCGATGGTCGCGAGCCGTTCCATCACGCTGACGAAGGTCTCGTTGGTCTTGCGGAACCCCTCTTCCAGCCGTTCCTGCACCTGACCCTGGATCTGTTCGAGTCTCGTATCGGCCGTCCGCGTCAGGCTTTCGATGCTGCCGGTCAACTGCTGCGACAACGCACGGATGCTGTCCTGCAGCGTCTCGGATTGCGCACGGCCCTGGTCGCCGAGCAGCGTCAGTGCCTTCTCGAGGATCTCGGTACGCATCTCGGCCAGTCGCTGGACGACGACAACCCGCTGTTCGCCTAGGCTGGCCAGCATGCCTTCGCGATTGGCCGCGAGTTCCTGATCGATGCGGCTGCGCATTTCGGTCAGGGCGGACACCGACTTGTCGAGAATCTCGCTGCGCATTTCCGCGAGCCGCTGCACGACGGTGACCTGCTGTTCGCCCAGTTGACCCAGCAATCCTTCCCGGGTCGCCGCCATCTCCTGCTGGATCTCCGTGTGCATGCCGTTCAGTGCGCCGAGCGACTTGTCGAGGATCTCGCTGCGCATCTCGGCCAGTCGCTGCACGACCATCACCTGCTGCTCACCCAGCTGACCCAGCAACCCCTCTCGGACGGCCGCCATTTCCTGGTTGATCTCGCTGCGCATGCCGTTCAGTGCGGTCAGCGATCGGTCGAGAATCTCGCTGCGCATCTCGGCCAGCCGCTGCACCATCACGACGCGCTGTTCGCCCAGATTGGCGAGCAGCGCTTCACGGTTGTGGGCCATCTCCTGATTGTTGGAGATCTGCAGCGCGACCAGCGCATCGCGTGTCTGGCGCAGTTGCTGCTCGATGCCGGCGCGCAGCGCGTCGGCCCGATCGCCGGAAAAGTTCGACAGCCGATCGCCGAGGGTATTCAGGCCATCGTTGAGGTCCTTCAGCATCGACAGATGCTTGGCCTCCAGCAGCTCCGTGACGCGGATGGCGAGATCCGCC
>JAHCKV010000205.1 GCA_026125595.1 Burkholderiales bacterium
GCAGCCACGCCAACTTCGCGGCTGCGCAGTCCCGCGCCGGCATGCTGACGCGCCCGTTTCCCGGTGGCGAAGCCGTGCCGGTCATCGGCCTGGGAACGTCACGCGTGTTCGACGTCGCGCCGTCTCCCGAATCACTGGCACCGCTCGATGCCGTCGTACGGACGTTGCTCGATGCCGGCGGCACGTTGATCGACACCGCGCCGAGCTACGGCCGGGCGGAACCGGTGACCGGTGCGTTGCTCGCCCGTGACGGGCGCCGCCACCGGGCCTTCGTCGCGACGAAGATCTCCAGCCAGGGCCGGGCGGCCAGCGCTGCGCAGTTCCGGCAATCGCTGGCCGATCTGAAGACCGACCGGGTCGATATGCTGCAGGTCCACAACCTGATCGATCTGGACAACCTGCTCGCGCTGGCGCGGGAACTGAAGGCCGAAGGCCGCACGCGCTATGTCGGCATCACCCACTACGTCGAGTCGGCCCAGGACGAAGTGCTCGCCGTGCTGCGCCGCGAACGCGTCGACTGCGTGCAGATCAACTACTCGGTCGCGGCTCGGGGCGCCGAGCGACATCTGCTGCCTTACTGTGCCGACCACGGTATCGCGGTGCTGATCAACCGGCCGTTCGTTCGCGGCGACCTGTTCGCGAAGGTGAAAGATCGTCCGCTGCCCGATTGGGCCGCGGAGGTCGGCGCGACGTCGTGGGCGCAGCTCATGCTGAAGTATGTGATCGCGCATCCCGCCGTGACGGCGGTGATTCCGGCGACGTCGAAGGCCGTCAACATGGCGGACAACGCCGGCGCCGGCTACGGCCCTTTGCCGGACGCCGCGCTGCGGCAACGCATCGTCGACGCATTGGCGTGATGCGGACGCGCATCGCGCGACTGATCCACGCGGCGCCCGACGAACTCGGGGCCGCCCTGACCGGGTTCGGACTGTTCTTCTGCCTGTTCTGCGGCTATTTCATGCTGCGTCCCATCCGCGAGACGATGGGTATCCAGGGTGGTGTCCAGAACCTGCAGTGGCTGTTCACCGCGACCTTCGTCGCGATGCTGCTGGTCGTGCCACTGCACGGCTGGCTCAGCGCCCACGTGCCACGCGCGAAGTTCGTCGACTGGGTCTATGGCTTCTTCGCGCTGAATCTCGTCGTGTTCGCGGTGGCGTTCCGGATGAATGCCGACGATGTCTGGCTCGCGCGGGTGTTCTACGTGTGGCTCTCGGTCTACAACCTGTTCGTGATTTCGGTGGCGTGGAGCGTGATGGCCGATGCGTTCGACGGTGAACAGGCGCGACGCCTGTTCGCGTTCATCGCGGCGGGGGCCAGTGCCGGCGGACTGATCGGGCCGACGCTCGGTGGACTGCTGATCGGCGTGCTGGGCACGAGCGGGCTGGTCGGTATCGCCGCCGTGCTGCTGGTATTGGCCGTGGTCGCGAAAACCCGACTGATGCACTGGCGCGTCGTCGGTGGTGCCGGTCGACCGACCGCGATCGCCTCCGCGCCGGATGACGCGACGCGCCCGGTGGCGGGCAATCCGTTTGCCGGCTTCACGCTGCTGTTGCGCTCGCCGTACCTGCTCGGCATTTCGGCGTTCGTGCTGCTGCTCGCCACCACCAGCACGTTCCTGTATTTCGAGCAGGCGCGGCTGGTCGCCGAGACGTTCACCGACCGGGCCGAGCGCGTCCGCGTGTTCAGCACGATCGACGTCATCGTGCAGACGCTGGCGATCCTGTCGCAGCTGTTCCTGACCGGACGGGTCGCCCGACGGCTCGGCGTGCGATCGTTGCTGACCGTCGTTCCGGTGCTGGTCGGTCTCGGCTTCGTCGCGCTGGCGATGGTGCCGACGTTTGCCGTGCTGGCCGTCGTGATGGTGGTGCGTCGCGCGGGCGAGTACGCGTTCGTGCGTCCGGGCCGCGAGATGCTGTTCACGGACGTCGACGCCGGCGTCAAGTACCGCGCCAAGAACTTCATCGACACCGTCGTGTACCGGGGCGGCGATGCCGTCAGCGGCTGGGCCAAGGCACTGATCGACAGTCTCGGTTCCGCGGTGTTCGTCGCATTGATCGGCGCCGTGGTGGCTGCCGTCTGGGCCGGAATGGGTTACGTTCTGGGCCGGCGCCATGATCGTGGCCTGCGCCGTTCGAGGCGCGGCGCGTCGCCGCACGACCCCCATCTTTCCCGAGAGGCTGGACCATGAAACGTTTCATCCGAGCCGTCGCATCCCTGATCGTCGTCGTCGGCGCTGCTTCGGCATCCGCGCAGGACACGCCTGCCCACATCACCGTGTATTCGGGGCGCGACGAGACGCAGTTGAAACCC
The DNA here is from genome assembly GCA_026125595.1 of Burkholderiales bacterium. GTDB lineage: Bacteria > Pseudomonadota > Gammaproteobacteria > Burkholderiales. Next base: position 2,311 of record JAHCKV010000205.1, read on the forward strand.
GTGTTCGAGCGTTACACCCGCGAGACCGGCATCGAAGTCCGGTTGCACACGGAACGGCGCAGTTCGTTCGCCGAACGGCTGACCACCGAAGGCGCGGATACGCCCGCGGATCTGCTCGTGATCGCCGATGTCGGCAATCTGTGGGCGGTCGCCGAACGCGGGCTGCTGCGTCCGGTGCAATCGGACGCGCTGGATCGCAGCGTGCCATCGGCGTTTCGCGATCCGGAAGGCCGCTGGTACGGATTGTCGCGGCGCGAGCGGACGATCTTCTACGCGCGGGATCGTGTCGATCCGGCCACGGCGTCGAGCTACGAGGCGCTCGCCGATCCGCGCTGGCGCGGCAAGCTGTGCCTGCGCACGGCGCGACAGGGCTACACGCAATCGCTGGTGGCGATGCTGATCGCGCAGCACGGCCCGGCCCGCGCCGAAGAGATCGTCCGCGGCTGGGTCGACAACCTGGCGATGGACGTCTTCACCAACGATACCGTCCTGCTCGAAGCGATCGCCGCGGGTCGCTGCGACGTCGGCATCGCCAACGTCTACTACTACACCGGCGCCGTGAAGCAGAACCCGGCGCTGGCCGAACAGGTCAAGCTGCTGTGGGCCGACCAGGGGGCGGGGCAGGGCGGCGTGCACGTCAATCTGTCGGGCGCCGGTGTGGTCCGTCACGCGAAGAATCCGGAAGGCGCACGCCGGCTGCTCGAGTGGATGGTGTCGGAGAACGCCCAGGCCGACTACGTGGACGGTCTCTACGAGCGTCCCGTCAACCCCGCGGTGGAACCGGATCCGATGACGCAGTCGTGGGGTCGGTTCACGCCGGATGCGACCAATGGCGCCGTGCTGGGCGCACGCCAGGCGGAGGCGATCAAGCTGCTCGCGCGCACCGGTTACAAATGACCGCGCACCGCGATGGATCACCCCTTGACCGGACGGGCCGCTGCTCCGCACGATGATGTCGGTCGAACGCCGAAAGCTGCGGCGTCGCCGAGTGGCCGGGGAGGTTGCATGACGACCGAAGTTCACGCGGGTTTTCCGGCAGAGACGATCCTCCGCGAATGGCTGGCGGACGACGACATCAACCTGTTCTGCGGCCGGTGGGATGAAGGCAGCATCATGGAGTTGCTGCCCGCCGGCAACGCCGTGCTGACCGACCCCAAGTACGACGGCCCGTTCGCCGGGTTGCGCGATCTGCGGATCGCCGGTTCCGCGCATCACATCCACCTGGATTTCGGCAAGCTCGATCGCGTGCAGTACCGCATCGCCCCGAGCGTGTGCTTCGGCTTCCGGCCATCGTTCGAGATCCGCTTCCATCGCGATCGGCGCGATCCCGCGACGGCCTACGGGCTCGGTCTCGCGGTCGCGACGCCCTATGCCCATCGACAACTGAACCTCCCCACGATCGAGCGCTACGTCGAGCGGATGCAACGGCACCGCACGCGATTTCCGGACACGGTGTCGTTCCACTGGCAGCGGCGCAACGAGGACGATCCGTCGACCCTGTCGGCGCTGCGGCGGTTGATCGCGCCGACGGAGATCGAACCGCCGGTCCCGCCGGATCGATCGACGGACAGCGCCGCGCTCGCATCGGATCGGTCGCGATGACGCCACCGTCGGCGCACGAAGCCGCAGTGGCCGACCTGCTCAACGACGCGCTCTATCTGCGGGATGCGTCGCTGGTGATCTTCCGCTCGAAGCTTCTGGTGGAGTTCAAGACCGCGCAGCTCGATCCGAAACTGACCGAGTACGTGGAGAGCGGCTTCCGCTCCTGGCAGGTGGGTGGCGAGCAATCGCACCACTGTCACGTCAATCTCGCGGATGTCGTCCGGGTCTGGTTCGACGCCGAACCGGTGTCGTGCCAGGGCGGCCGCTACAACTACACGATCTGGTTCCTGACCGACACCGACTGCGGCAACCCGTTCCGGCCCACGGCCCTGTTCTCGGTGACGCTGAACGGCCCCTATGACGCCGTCGGCCAGCCCGATGCCGCGTTGATCCGCGACGTCTACGGCATCTATGAAACCCATCGCGATCGCGCGTTCGTCGGCGCGAGCGAAACGTTTCTCGAAATCGGCCGGATGGAGGCGTTGCCGACCTATCCGCCGTTACCCGCGCAGGCGACCGCCGAATAGATCAGAATCCTGCGCTCGATTTCCTTCGGATCCGTCCCATGCCCCTGTCGATGTATGAAGCTTCCGCCCCGGTGTTCGTCCGTGCGCTGGACAACCTGACCGCGATCCTGCACAAGGCGGTCACCCATGCCGCGGAGCACGGCATCGATCCCGCGACGCTGGTCGGCACCCGTCTGGCGCCCGACATGTATCCGCTGTCCGGACAGATCCAGCGGGCCAGCGATGCCGCCAAGCTCGGCATCGCCCGGTTGACGGGAGTCCAGGCGCCGAGCTTCGCCGACACCGAGACCACGTTCGACGAACTGCTCGAGCGGATCGCGAAGACGACCGCATTCCTGAACAGCCTCACGCCCGAGCAGTTCGCGGACGCGGAGTCGCGCGCGGTGGTGCTGAACCTGCGCGGCACGGAAGTCCGATTCACCGGCGAGCGCTATCTGCTGACCTTCGCGCTGCCGAATTTCTTCTTCCATGTCACGACCGCCTACGCCATCCTGCGCCACGCCGGACTGCCGATCGGCAAGGCGGACTACCTCGGTCCGTTCTGACCGGCGCTCCGCAACGCCAAGTCGTGGCTCTGCCGGAAACAGCGCCCGGACCCGTCGACCGGAATGCCGACGAGGCGTTCATGCGCGAGGCGCTATCCCTCGCGCAACGGGCCGCCAGTGAAGGCGAGGTTCCGGTCGGTGCCGTCGTCGTGCTGGACGGGCAGGTGATCGGCCGTGGATACAACACGCCGATCGGTGGTCACGATCCGACGGCCCATGCCGAGATCCAGGCCCTGCGGGCTGCTGCAGCGGCGATCGGCAACTACCGGCTGGCCGGCGCCACGCTGTACGCGACACTCGAACCCTGCGTCATGTGCACCGGCGCGATCCAGCATGCGCGAATCGCACGGGTGGTGTTCGGTGCGATGGACCCGAAGACGGGGGCCTGCGGCAGCGTCGTGGATCTGTTCGCGGAGGTGCGGCTCAATCACCACGCCGTGGTGCAGGGCGGCATCCTCGCCGAGGCGTCGATCGCACTGTTGCGGCAGTTCTTCCAGGATCGGCGACGGCGGTCGGACTCCTGACCCCGATGGGCTGCATCGGGGGGAGAACAGGACGTCCGCCGCGGTGATTCGAGGCAGTTGTATGAAAAATCGGCGGTTGTGCAATGCCGCATGCTCCATTAGAGTCCCCCGCACTTTGGCATAGGGGGTATTCCATGCGGTTGAAAGGCAAGGTCTCGATCATTACCGGCGCGGCTCGCGGCATCGGTCTCGCCACCGCCGTCAAGTTCGGCAACGAAGGCGCCCGCGTCGTGGTCTGCGATCTGGATTCATCGGCCGTCGACGAGGCGGTGACGGAAGTGCAGAAGACCGGCGCGGAAGCCATGGGCTTCGTCGTCGACGTGACGCGTCGCCGCAGCATCGATGCGATGGTCGAGAGCGTGATGGAGCGTTTCGGCCGGGTCGACGTGCTGGTCAACAATGCCGGCATCGTGATGGACGCGCAGTTGAAGAAGATGTCCGATGCGGCCTTCGACAAGGTCATCGACGTCAACCTGAAGGGCACCTACAACTGCACCCGCGCCATCGTGGACATCATGGTCGCGCAGACCTCCGGCGTGATCCTGAACGCGTCGTCGATCGTCGGCATCTACGGCAATTTCGGCCAGACCAACTACGCGGCGAGCAAGTTCGGCGTGATCGGCATGGTCAAGACCTGGGCCCGCGAACTGGGGCGCAAGGGCATCCGGGCGAACGCGGTGTGTCCCGGGTTCGTCGAAACGCCGATCCTCGATACGGTGCCCGACAAGGTGCTCGACGGCATGCGCGAGCGCGTGCCGCTGGGCCGCCTCG
>JAHCKV010000206.1 GCA_026125595.1 Burkholderiales bacterium
CGTGCAGGATTTCAAGGCCGAACAACCGGCATTCGATCTGCGTCAGTACTTCGACGGCACCATCGATGCGTGGGGCATCGTGCGGAATCGCGACGGCAGCATCTCGCAGCGCTTCACTGTCGTGATCCAAGCCAGTTGGCAAGGCGATACCGGCACCCTCGACGAACAGTTCACCTACTCCGATCAACGCACGCAACGGCGCGTGTGGACCTTCAAGCGCGTCGGTGAACGCTGGATCGGCACTGCGGCGGACGTTGTCGGTGAAGCGGTGGGCGAAGAAGCCGGCAATGCATTCCGGCTCGGCTACGTGCTCGACTTCCCGTATGGCTCCGGCACTGTGCACCTGAACGTCGACGACTGGATGTATCGCATGGACGACAAGGTCATCCTGAACCGGTCATCCATATCGAAGCTGGGCATCGAGATGGCGCAGGTCTTCATCAGCTTCCGCAAGCGGGACTAGGAAAATGCCGATGAACCCGCCGATCCGCGACTGGACGACGCAACGTGTCTGGGTCGTCGGCGCCTCCACCGGCATCGGCGCTGCCGTGGCGGAGCTGCTCCTCTCCCGCGGCGCCCGCGTCGCATTGTCGGCGCGCAGTCGTGAACCGCTCGACCGGCTGGCAGCCACGGCCGCGGGCCGCGCGATGGTGCTGCCGCTGGACGCGACCGCCGCACAGGCACTGGCAACCGCCCACGCCGAGATCGTGTCGCGCTGGGGCGGGGTCGACGTTGTACTGATGATGGCCGGCACCTATCGGCCGATGCGCGCGTGGGAACTCGATCTCGATGCGGCCCGGGCCTTGTTCGATCTCAACTTCCACGGCGCACTCAACGTCGTGGCGGCCGTGCTGCCGGCCATGCAGGCGCGCGGCAGCGGACACATTGCGCTGGTCGCCAGCGTTGCCGGCTACAGCGGCTTGCCGCAGGCGCTGCTGTATGGTCCGAGCAAGGCGGCCCTGATCAACCTCGCCGAGGTGCTCTACCTCGACCTCGCGCCACGCGGCCTGGCCGTGCACGTCGTCAATCCCGGCTTCGTCGAAACGCCGCTGACGGCGCAGAACGCCTTCGAGATGCCGGCGTTGATCAGCGCAGCGGAAGCAGCCCTGCGCACCGTGGAAGGCCTGGAGAAGGGGCAGTTCGAGATTCACTATCCCAAGCGCTTCACCCGCTGGCTGAAGCTGCTGCGCATGCTGCCGTATCGGCTCTACTTTCCGCTGATCCATCGCATCACCCGGCTCTGATCCGCCATGGACATCGATCGCATCGAAGCGTACTTCGCGACCTTGACCGCCGAATCGCTGGACCGCATCGGCGACATCTACACCGCCGACGCGTACTTCAAGGATCCATTCAACGAAGTGCGCGGGCTCGCATCGATCTGCGCCATCTACGCGCACATGTTCGACGCGCTGATCGATCCGCGCTTCGCCGTCGTCAATCGCATCGTCTCGGCTGACCAGGCGATGCTCGAATGGGACTTCACGTTCCGCATCCGCCGGTTCCGCCCGCACCAGCCATGGAACATCCACGGCACCACCCACCTGCGCTTCGACGGCGATGGGCGCATCGCCTTCCATCGCGACTACTGGGATACCGGTGAAGAGCTGTACGCGCGACTACCCGTGATCGGGGCGGTGATCCGGTTCCTGCGCAAGCGGATGGGGTGAGGGACAGGGAAGGAAGGGGAAACTCTGTTGACGCAAACTACAAGACCCGACCCTATGCTTTCCATTCTATGCTTTCCATTGATGCACGATTCGAGACCTGACCCCGGTATGCGGGACTCCGGTATCCGAGCGCAGTTCAATCTAGAGTCCGAAGTGCACCAAGCGCAGACCTTAGTTCAGTCTCTGCGGCCTCTGCTAACTCAGTGAAGCGAACGATTTCGTCAAGATCCAATTTTTTGCCGGAGTTCGAATGCTTATGGATCTCTGTCATCACCGTCTCCGCATCGATGTCGATCCAGATTCTCCACGGGTTGTGGACGAAGACGTTGCGGTGGTTTGCCAGTTCTTCAATTTCCTTGATGGCGTTCAGGGCTCGGCCCTTGACCTCTGCTTCTGACGTCTTGCGCTCCACGAGACGACGAAGGATCGAACATCTAGCGCGAAACGGGATGTCGACGACGAGTTCGGTCACATTGTCGTTCGATAGGTGTCTCAAATATTCATAGGTTCGCCACTCGATTCTCGCGAAAGCCCACACCGCATTGCCAAGAGCGAGCGCAAGATCCCGATGCAGGACGTGAAGATAGTTGTCTTTCAAATCAACTTCTCTAGAAGGATCCATGGCTTCGATGTTCTTTGGCCGTCTAGAGGAACGAGAGGTCGTTCATCTATTCGATATACGAAATGACGACGAACCGCGCTGAATTTCGGCGGACTGGCATTGTGATCGCGGAGCCGCGAACGGTGGCAGCGTTACTGCTTGTGGATCCCGAGGTGTAGAACCCGGCGATCTGCGATTGATTGCTGACTTGAATCAATGCTGATCCACCCGCTTCACGCGCTTTTTTCACCACATCACCAAACAACTGCGACATTGGGATGATGCCTCCCGGCCTGTAGTCGTCGATGACACCCAGCACTTTGAATGTCCGAGGAGGGTCTCCGTTGTCCCAGATCTCCATCCCATCGACCACGGTCTTCGTGCCACCCTCACCTACGAAAGAATTGACCTTGCCCTCAAACGGCTTGAACTCCGTAGTAGCGCAGCCGACCAGAACCATCAGCAACAGTGCCATCGAGAATTTCCTCATTCTTCCAGTCCTCCAAGACGACGCCTCACATCAAGGAACCGGGAAACGCGGGAAACGCGGTCAAGTCTTGAATCGTGCATTCCTGATCGACCGGACATGACGATCTACCCCACCGAAAACTGCACCACCGCCGCACCGGCGCCATAGGTCGCGCCATAGGCCAGCACCTTGGCCGGGCCGAGACGTCCGGAGGTCGCGCCCAGCAGCCACGCCAGGTGCTTCATGCCGAAATCGGCCCGCGCTTCGCGTACGAACTGGGGCAGTTCAGCCAGCAGTTCTTCGGTCTTCCCCGCTTCCATCAGCCGCAGGATGTCGAGATTCCACGTGTCGTCGGTGGCGCTGGCGATATGGTCCTGGGCGATGTCGATCTCCTCGCGGAAGATCGCGCCGGACAATCCACCCACCCCGATCACCGCGACGCGTTTGCCTTGCGCGATGGCCTGCTCGACGGCGATCTCTCCCAGTCGGCGCGTGGTGTCGAAGTCGTGGTAGACGTTGTTGGCGGCGATCAGCACCGGCACGTCCTTGTGTGGATTCAGGAAGCCCATCGCGGCGATGGTGCCGGAGTCGATCGGGAAGCTGTCGTAGTCGACCAGCCGTGACTTGATGCCCGCCTCCGCCGCCGCCGCGACGCAGGCCCTGGCCAGGTTGGTGTCGATGCGCAGGTCGTAGCGCATCGCGCCGTATTCGTGCCAGTTCTCGTCCACGTGCTGGCCGGCGATGCGCGGCCGCCCTTGCCATAGCTGATCGAGCACCGCGAGCCATTGGGTCGAGTACAGCACGATGACATCGGGCTTGGCGGCGGCGAGTGCCTTGCGCGCGGATTCGTAGCCGTCGATCAACGGCTTCCACGCCGGATTGTCGCGGACCAGCGCCGGCAGCGGACTACCCGGCACCAGGAACGCCGCCACCACGCCCGGCTGCGTGTCGAGCGCGCGACTGTTGGATCGCCCACCAACGCCCAGCAACACCTGGCCGAAGTGCTTCCAGCGCTGACGGGTTTGCGCCGTCTCGTCGGGCCCCAGATGACGCAGCCAGTTCACGATGCCCATCACGCCGCGCGGCATCACGAACATCAGGACGATCGATGCCAGCCCGAGCACGAGCAGGCCCTTGCCGGTGTAGCCGGCCAGCAACCGGTCGATGATCACGAAGATCACCGCGCCAATGATCGGGCCGGCCACGGTGCCCATGCCGCCCGCGACCACGACGAACACGAAGTAGGCGGACCACGAGATCGTGAACGCCGCCGGCGGCGTGATGATCACCGCGTCCATGTAGTAGAGCCCGGCGGCCAACCCGGTGAACAAGCCGGCCAGCAGGAACACAACCGTCTTCATGCGACGGATGTCGACGCCGACGGTGCGGGCGGCTTCTTCGTCGTCGCGCACCGCCGTCAACGCCAAGCCGTAGCGCGAGCGCAGCAGCCGCCAGATCACCAGCGTGGCGATGACGAGCAGTGCGAAGCTCACGTAGTAGAGCTGGCGGAGCGTGACGTCGGACTTGATCTGCATGCCGCCGCCGGCGCCGACCACCTGCCATTCGTTGAACACGGTGGCGACCGACTCGGCCACCAGCCACGTGGCGATCGCGAAATATGCACCCTGCAATCGCAGCAGCGGCAGCGCACCGAGGAAGATCAACAGCAGGATCGATACGCGACGCACGTAGCTGGAACCGAACACGTCGGCGGCCGGCACGTAGAACACCAGCACCTCGTAGGCGATCCACAGCGCCACGGCGATGACGATCGGCTTCCACAGATTGCGGCCGGCGAGCCGCTCGGACAACGGAATCGCCAGCAGCCACGCGAACAGCAGACCCGCGAGGCCGGCGAACGGCAGCGACGACCAGACGTCCAGCGGCGAGTAGTAGAACACCAACGCCAGCGCGAAGCCGCCGAGCCCCACGAACACCTGGTTGCCGAACGACAGCAGCCCGCCGTAGCCCGCCAGCAGATTCCACGCATGGCCGAACACCGCGAACAGGAACACCGTGAACAGCAGATGCAGCCAGTAGCTCTGGCCCTCCAGCACCACCGGCAGCAGCAGCAGCACGAGCACCAGCACGCCGAGGAGTCCGCCGCCGATCCAGCCCGACAGCAACCGATTCACGATGCGCGCGATCATCGGGCGAACAATCCCTGGGGTCGCACGGCCAGCACCAGCAGGATCAGGATGTAGCCCCCGACCAGTTGCGCCGACGGGCCGAAATAGGTGCCGGCCAGCACCTGGACGATGCCGAGGATCAGGCCGCCCACCAGCGCGCCGGCCATGGATCCGAGACCGCCGAGAATCACGACGCCGAACGCGATCAACAGGAACGTCGGGCCGTCGAACGGCTGGAACGAGCGCGACATGCCGATCATCACGCCGGCAACACCGGCCGTGGCGAGCGAGATGCCGCTGGCCACCGCGTAGACCTTGTCCGCGTTCATGCCCATCAGCGCGGCGATCTCCGGGTCATCGGACGCCGCGCGAATCGCGCGGCCCATATGGGTCGCACGCAGGAAGAACTGCACGACGATCAGCATCACGACGGCGATCACGAAGAAGATCAGTCGCAGCGTCGAGACCGACAGATCCTCGCCGAGGCGGATCGCGGCATAGGACAGATCGTTGCGGATCACCACCGCGTTGGAATCGAACACCGCCAGCAGCCCCTGCGCGATGACGATGGACATGCCGAAGGTCACCAGCAGTGGCGACATCAGCCCGAAGCTCGGACTCAGCCCCTTGCGCTCGGCGGCTTGCACCGACACCCGATTCAACAAGACACGCTGGATCAGGTAGCCGATGGCATACATCACCGGAATCACGAGGATCAACGTCAGGAACGGCGAGATCGGCGCGACCGACAGCAACGCCACGGCCAGATAGCCGGCGAGGATCAACCAGTCGCCATGGGCCAGATTCACCAGCCGCATGACGCCGAAGTTCAGCGCCAGGCCGATGGCGATCACGGCGTAGTAGCCGCCGAGCATCGAGCCGGACAGCAAGCCGTTCGCGATGTCGATGAACATCCAGTACAGGTCTTCGTTCATCGCTCGGACCCGAAGTAGGCAGCGGTGATGGCGTCCTCGGTCAGTTCACCGGGCGCGCCTTCCAGCACGATGCTGCCTTCCAGCATCACGCAGACGTGGTTCGCCACGCTCAGCGCGCGCCGCATGTCCTGCTCGATGATGACGCAGGTCACGCCCTTGGCGTGGATCTCCGCCACCTTGCGGTAGATGTCGTCGACAACGGCCGGCGCGAGGCCGAGCGACAGTTCGTCGAACAGGATCAGCTGGGGGGACGACATCAGCGCACGGCCGATCGCCACCATCTGCTGCTCGCCGCCGGACATCTGCGACACGATCTGGCTGCGCCGGTCGCGCAGTTTCGGGAACAGTTCGAAGATTTCCTGCAACCGCTTTTCCGCGGTGGGTCGCAGCCGCGGCAGGAAGGCACCGCACCGCAGGTTGTCTTCGACGCTCATGCGCGGAAACAGCCGCCGCCCT
>JAHCKV010000207.1 GCA_026125595.1 Burkholderiales bacterium
CACTTTTCCTAGCAGGGGTCTTCGGGGATCAGCGCCCATGAGCCGCCCGGCTCGACAACTCCGGTACCCTTTCCACCCAAGCAATCCCCCCTGACCGATCTCCATGGCTGACGACGAAAACCTCGGTCCCGAGGACGAGGACACCGGCTGCCGACAGATTCTGTTGGTGTCTGGCGAAGTCGCGGATCTGGCGGCCTTCCGCAACGATGTGGAGGAGACCGAGCGCTGGGGCAGCGAGCTGGATCATTTCCTGAAGTTCGGCGATTTCGATCCGGTGCCGGATCCGCTGTTCCGGGACGCGGCGCGCACGATGGGTAGACTATGCGCCTACCTGCGCGAGCGCTGGGGCGACTACGCCGACTCCAGTCATCCCGTCTATCTGGTCTCCGAGGCGGAAGACGCCGTCAGCTACGAGTTCTACACCAGCCGCACGCCGCTGCTCGGGCTGATCCGGATGCTCTCGGAGGAGTACGGCAAGCTCAAGTTCACGCTCGAATACGGCTATCCGGACGGTACCGGCTACGACGGTCGTGTCGTGTATGAGCGCGGCGAGATGACCGATGGTCTCGAAGAGACCTACGAATACATGTCGCATTCCGATTTCGAGGAGTTTGCCGGGTTCGAGATCGACTCCAGCCGGCTGGCGGTGATCTGCCAGTCCGGTGGCGGGGACCGCTCGATCGTCGAGGACCTGAAGACCGGCCGCTGGGATCTCTCATTCGCCGTCGAGACGGCCCTGAAATGGGGGCAGGCGGCGGTCAGCTTCTTCGTGTTCCACCACGAGGCCTATACCTGCGAGGTCGAGTCGTACAAGGGCATGGACTCGTTCGTCGTGAATGTGGCGTTCGAGCGCACCGTGCTCGGCGAGCCGGCCCGTCCGGTCGTGGTCGGTCTGTTCGACGAAAAGATCAGCGGTGCGCCGCCCGATTTCGCCCATGCGATCCAGGGGACGGAGCATCAGGCGCGGCGCATCGTGCTGGCGCCCGGCGGCATCCTGATGGAACTGGCGCGCTGCGACCGGCTGGCCGATCCGTGGTGGCACATCGATCAGCTCAAGCTGCGCTGCTATCGGGACGCATCGCGCAAGGTCGTGGCGATCGTGTTCGACAGCGCCGTCGATGCCGTCAGCAAGGTGCCGCAGCCGCCGCAACCGCGGGTCAAGGGCGGGAAGGTCTACCTGTTTCCCGAATCCAAGACCCGGCACTGACCAAACGGTCCGTCGCTGCGGCTCAGATTTTCTTCGCGAGCCGCTTCAGGAACACAGCCATCTCTTTGCCGGCCTGCTGGTCGCCGTTCGCATCGGCGACGCGGCTGCCCTCTTCCCAGGCCGATCGGGCGGCTTCGAAACTGCCGGCGGCTTCATAGGCCTTGCCCAGCAGCTTCCACGCGGCCGAATACTTCGGATCCAGCTCGACGGCCCGACGCAGATGGGCCGCCGCCGCGGCAGGATCGCCCCGCTTCAGGTGCTCGTTGCCGAGGCTGAACCGCAGCAGCGCACCGTCCTTGCCGCGGGCCAGGACTTTCTCGAGACCTTCGAGGATGTCCGGCATCTCCCTAGATCTCGATCTGCGTGCCGAGCTCCACCACCCGGTTGGTGGGGATGCCGAAGAACTCGGTCGCGCTCGATGAATTGCGCGACATGGCTGCGAACAGCTTCTCGCGCCACAGCGCCATGCCGGCCGAACGCGTCGGCACGATGGTCTGTCGCGACAGGAAGAATGACGTTTCCATCATGCTGAACTCAATGCCGGCCGTGTTGGGTAACTGCAGCGCTTCGGGCAGATCAGGCTCGTCCTTGAAACCGAAGTGCACCGTCATCCGGTAGAACTCCGAGCCGAGCGGTTCGATTTCCAGCCGGCGTTCGTCCGGCACGAAGGGTTCGTCCTCGGTGGTCACCGTCAGCAACACGATGCGCTCGTGCAGTACCTTGTTGTGCTTGAGGTTGTGCAGCAGCGCGTGCGGAACGCCCTCGCGGCCGGCCGTGAGAAACACCGCCGTGCCTGGCACGCGCGACGGCGGATGGATCTCGATGGAGGCCAGAAACGGTTCCAGCGGGATCGCACCGGGACGCAGCCGTTCGAACAGCAGCTGGCGGCCTTTTCGCCACGTGGAGATCAGGATGAAGATCACCGCGGCGATCACCAGCGGGAACCAGCCGCCCTGAAAGATCTTTACGCTGTTCGCGAGGAAGTACGCGAGATCGACGGTCAGAAACACCCCCGCGATCAGCAGGCCCGTGGCCGTGCCCCACTTCCAGATCCGCGTGATGACGATGTACAGCAGGATGGTGTCGATGGCCATCGTGCCGGTCACCGCGATGCCGTAGGCCGACGCCAGCGCACTCGACGACCGGAAACCCACGACCAGGGTCAGCACGGCAATCAACAGCACCCAGTTGATCCACGGCATGTAGACCTGCCCCATGTGCTTCTCCGACGTGTGTCGGATCGCCAGCCGCGGACAGTATCCGAGCTGGATCGCCTGGCGCGTCAACGAATAGGCGCCGGAGATCACCGCTTGCGATGCGATCACCGTTGCCAGCGTCGCGAGTGCCACCATCGGGTACAAGCCCCAGGACGGCACCATCCGGTAGAACGGGTTCTCGACCGCGGTCGGGTCCGCCAGCAGCAGCGCCCCCTGACCGAAGTAGTTGAGCCCCAGTGCCGGGAACACCAGCGTCAGCCACGCGAGCCGGATCGGCTTCTTGCCGAAATGCCCCATGTCGGCATACAGCGCTTCCGCGCCCGTGACCGCCAGCACCACGGCGCCGAGGGCCAGAAAGCCGTGCAGCCGGTTCTCGACGAAGAAGCCGACGGCGTAGGCCGGATTGAGCCCGAGCAGCACGTGCGGATTGGCGACGATCTGGCGCACGCCCAGGACCGCGATGACGACGAACCACAGCACGGTGATGGGGCCGAACAGCGTTCCGACGGCGGCCGTGCCCTTGAACTGCACGATGAACAGCCCGATGATCACCACCACCGTGATCGGCACGATGAACGGGTCGAACACCGGTGTGGCGACGCTCAAGCCCTCGACTGCCGACAGTACCGAGATGGCCGGCGTGATCATGCTGTCGCCATAGAACAGCGCCGCGCCGAAGATGCCCAACGTCATCAGCCACCAGCGGCCGCGGGTACCCTGCCGCGTCGTACCGGCGACCAGCGCCATCAACGCCATCATGCCGCCCTCGCCGCGATTGTCGGCACGCATGACCAGGGTCACGTACTTCAGCGTGACGAACAGCATCAGTGACCAGAACACCAGCGACAGGATCCCCAGCACATTGTCGTGCGTCAGCGCGACGGAGTGGGAGCCCGACAGCGCTTCCTTCATCGTGTACAGCGGGCTGGTGCCGATATCGCCGAACACCACGCCGACGGCGCCGAGCGCGAGGGCCAGCAGGCGACTCTGCGGATGGGCAGGGCCGGATCCGGACGGCGGATCGGGCGGTGCGGCCCCGTTCGATGCAGCGGAAGGGTCGGTCGACGAGGTCATCGCCGGGCTGGAGTGCCCCGGCTCGGAGACTGGATCCGTCATGGGACGCGAGCATCCACGAAAGCGGGCGCGGATGGTAGCACGCGATTTTGTGCATCGCAGTAGGACGACGGGCCATGGGGACCGCCGCCGCAACCGGCGTTGAGCGGCCGCAGTGCGTCGCATACCATCGGACCGTCGAAACCCGCCGAGATGCCATGCGCCGCCCCGTCCACAGTACCGATGCGCCGAACGCGATCGGCCCCTACTCCCAGGCCATCCGGGCCGGCGGCATGCTGTATCTGTCCGGTCAGACGCCGCTCGAGCCGGCCACCGGCGAACGGATCGACGGTTTTGCCAATCAGGTGCACCGGGTGTTCCTGAACCTGCGCGCCGTGGCCGAAGCGGCCGGCGCCCGCCTCGACGACGCGGTCAAGGTCACGGTCTACCTGACCGATCTCGAAAATTTCGCGGCTTTCAACACGATCATGGCGCAGTACTTCCGCGAACCCTACCCGGCACGGACCACGATCCAGGTGGCCGGTCTGCCGCGCGGTGCCGACGTCGAGGTCGACGCGATTCTGGCGCTGCCGGACTGACCGTGGGTCGCCGCGCCGCGCCCGCCGCCGGCGACGAAGCCGTCCCCGCGTCGCTGCCGGGCGTCACGCGAACCGTCGCCACGCAGCTCGCGAAGCTCGGCCTCAAACGCGGTTTCGATCTCGTGCTGCATCTGCCGCTGCGCTACGAAGACGAAACCCGCATCACACCGATCGTCGAAGCGCCCCATGGCCTGCCCACGCAGGTCGAGGGCGTCGTGGTCGATTGCGACGTCAAGTTCCGGCCGCGAAAGCAGCTGGTGGCGCGGGTGCGGGATGCCGGCGGCGAGCTCACCGTGCGGCTGCTGCACTTCTATCCCAGCGCGAGCCGACAGTTGGCGGTCGGCTCCCGCGTGCGACTGTCGGGCGAGATCCGCCACGGGTTCTTCGGCGCCGAGATGGTCCATCCGCGGATCCGCACGGTCGGCGAGAACACCGCATTGCCGACACGTCTCACGCCCGTGTACTCGACGACGGCGGGGTTGTCGCAGTCCGTGCTGCGTCGGGCGGTGGCCGCTGCGCTCGACCGTGAATCGCTCGACGACACGTTGCCTGCGCCGCTGCTCGCGCGACTGAAGCTGCCGGCGTTCGAACCGGCCGTGCGTCTGCTGCACGACCCGACGCCCGACGTGCCGCTCGACGCGCTCGCATCCGGACGACATCCGGCGTGGCAGCGGATCAAGTTCGACGAACTGCTGGCGCAGCAACTGTCGATGCACCTGCATCGGCAACGGCGCGATGCCGCGCGTGCGGTGCCGCTCGGTGCCGGTACGGCGCTGGCGAATCGTCTGCTCGACGTGCTGCCGTTCGCACTGACCGGCGCACAGCAACGCGCACTGACCGAGATTCGTGCCGATCTCGCGCGGCCGCATCCGATGCACCGGTTGCTGCAAGGCGATGTCGGCAGTGGCAAGACCGTGGTCGCTGCGTTGGCCGCGTTGTGCGCGGTCGAAAGCGGACGGCAGGTGGCGGTCATGGCGCCGACCGAAATCCTCGCCGAACAGCACTACGCGAAGTTTCGCCAGTGGTTGGGAGCCCTCGACATCGATGTGGTCTGGATCACCGGCAGCCTGACGGCGCGCGAACGGCGGGCGGCGCTGGAAGCGATCGAATCCGGCAAGGCCGCCGTCGCCGTCGGCACCCAGGCGCTGTTCCAGGAACACGTGCGCTTCCACGATCTGGCGCTCGCCATCGTCGACGAACAGCATCGTTTCGGTGTGCACCAGCGCCTGGCGCTGCGGCTGAAAGGCGCGGACGGCGAAGCGTCACCACACCAGTTGATGATGAGTGCCACGCCGATTCCACGCACGCTGGCGATGAGCTTCTATGCCGATCTTGACGTATCGGTCATCGACGAACTGCCGCCGGGCCGCACGCCGGTCGTGACCAAACTCGTGTCGGACGCGCGGCGCGACGAAGTCCTGCAGCGCGTGCGCGACGCCTGCGTCACCGGCAGCCAGGCGTATTGGGTCTGCCCGCTGATCGAAGAATCCGAACAGCTGGAACTGAAGACCGCGATCGACACCCACGCGCTGCTGCAGCAGACCTTTCCGGAACTGCGAGTCGGCCTCGTGCATGGTCGACTCCCGACGGCCGAGAAAGCCGCGACGATGGCCGCGTTCAAGGCTGGCGAGATTCAGTTGCTGGTTGCGACAACCGTCATCGAAGTCGGCGTCGACGTGCCGAACGCCACGCTGATGGTCATCGAACACGCCGAGCGGATGGGTCTGGCGCAGCTGCATCAACTGCGCGGCCGTGTGGGTCGCGGCACGGGCGAGTCAGCCTGCATATTGATGTACCAGCAGCCGTTGTCGCAGCTCGCGCGCGAGCGGCTGCGGGTGATCTACGAGAACACCGATGGCTTCGAGATCGCACGTGAAGACCTGCGTATCCGCGGTCCGGGCGAACTGCTGGGCGCGCGTCAGAGCGGCGTCCCGATGCTGCGCTTCGCCGACCTCGAGCTGGACAGCGGCCTGCTCGAAGCTGCACGCGATGCCGCGGCCGAATTGCTTCGGCGCCATCCGGACCGCGCGAAGGCACACGTCGAGCGGTGGCTGGCAAGTCGGGAAGAGTTGTTGCGGGCTTGAAGCCGTTCGGACCGGTTGATTCCGATCACGCGAACTCGAAAAGGGGCAGAAGATT
>JAHCKV010000208.1 GCA_026125595.1 Burkholderiales bacterium
GCGCCGACCCTGGCCGCCGACGAGGCCGGCCGCATCACCAGTGCGATCGGCGTCGTGTCGGTGCAGCGGACCGACGGATCGATGGCGGTGCTGTCGAAGGGATCGGCGGTGACGGTCGGCGACACGCTGCGCACGCAGGCCGAGAGCCGCGCCGAAATCCAGACCCAGGACCGCGCCCGCGTGATCGTGCGGCCCGACTCGACGTTCAAGATCGAAGGTTACCGCTTCACGCAGTCCGCGCCGCAGGACGACAGCACGGTCCTGCGATTGCTGAAGGGTGGTCTGCGGTCCATCAGTGGTCTGCTCGGACAGCGGCGCCCCGCCGCGTATCAGTTGAACACCGCGACCGCGACGATCGGCATTCGCGGCACGGACTTCGTGGTCCGTGAGTGCCAGGACGATTGCGCGCAGGAAACCCGCGAAGCCGCGAAGACACTCACGCCCCGCACACCCGGCTATGTCGCGCGGGTGGTCGCCGTGCAGGGCAGCCTGACGACATCGTCGGGAACGCGCGCCGGCAAGCCGCTGGCCGTCGGCGCACCGATCTATGCGGAGGATCTGCTGGAGACGGGGCCGAAGAGCCACGCCGCATTGATCTTCCAGGATGGCACGCGGGTCGTGTTGCAGGCGGACACGCGGTTCGCGGTGAACGGATATCGCTACGAACCTTCCAAGGCCGAGACCGGCAGCCTGTCGCTGCGATTGCTGCGCGGCGGACTGCGCGTCTTGACCGGCCTGATCGGCCAGCGCAACCCGCAACGGTTCCAGGTGACGACCTCGGTCGCGACGATCGGCATCCGCGGCACCGGGTTCGACGTGACCTGCACCGGGCCCTGCACGGAAGGAGAAGGCGCTCAATCCACCGCCGATGTACCCGACGGACTGCATGTCTACACGTGGCGGGGCCGCAATGTCACGTCGACAGAGCCGGGGGAAACCGAGACCGTGGAAGACCAGGCACTGATCGTCACCAGCCGCACCGATCTGCCCCGGCTGCTGGAATCGGTGCCGGCGTCTTCCGGCAGCATCCGGCACCCTGTCCCGACACGCTCGAGGTCGATCTGGAGCAGTTGTTCGGGCTGCAGGGCGATTTCGCGAAGCCGGGCACCTATGTGCTGGTGCGCGACGGCACGGTCCTGTTGCGCGGTACCGGTATCGGCCCCTTCGAACTGAACAAGGGCGAGGTGGGCTATCTGGATCCCACCGGCACGCAGTTCATCCGGCTCGGACTGGTGCCAGTGTTCCTCGACCGCGATCGCTGGCTGCGCGACGGCGAACCCGACCAGTACGGCTGCGCGGTGCGGTAGATCCCTCGCCGCGGGCACGGCCGGTGAACTCGACACCGCCGTCGGACTCCATGCATCGGCCCCTCCGAGTCCACGCCCCGTACAATCGCGCGCCATGCTGCGCACCCTCCTCCTGTTCTGGTTGTCCTGCCTGTTCGGCCCTGCGGTCGCCGCACCGGTGCAGACGGCCCATGCCGACGCCGAACTGATCGCCGACCACGCGACCGCCGCACGCGGACAAACCGTGCTGGCAGCGGTACGCATCGCCCACGCGCCCGGCTGGCACACCTACTGGCGCAACCCGGGCGATTCCGGTTTGCCGACGCGCATCGCCTGGACGCTGCCCGACGGTTGGAGCGCCGGCCCGATCCTGTGGCCGGTGCCGCAGCGCATTCCGGTGGGGCCGCTGACCAACTACGGCTACGAGGGCGAGACCCTGCTGTTGACGGAACTGCAGGTCCCGTCGCAGGCGTCGCCGGGTCCGGTGACCCTTTCGGCCAAGATCGACTGGTTGATCTGCAAGGAGATCTGTCTGCCCGGGGGCGCCACCGTCACGCTGGACCTGACGATCGGCTCCGGTACGCGTTCGCCGCACTTCGAGCGTCTGCGCGCCGCCCGCGCCGCCCTCCCTGCGGCGCTGCGAGGATGGCACCTGCGCGCCGCCGCTACCGACGACCACATCGTGATCGATCTCGAACCCGATCAGGTCGACACCGGTACTGCGCTCACCGCGCTGGAATTCTTTCCGGACACGCCGGATGTCATCGACAACCCTTCGGCGCAACGGCTCGAACGCACCGCCGCCGGCTATCGTCTGTCGCTGATCGCCGCGACATCGTTCAGCGGGAAGATCCCGACGCTGTCCGGCCTTTTGGTGGCGACTCCCGCACTGGAGGGTGACATTCGCGCCGCGACGGTTTCGATACCGTGGCCCGGTGGCGCGCCGGCCCGGCGCGCCGCATCGCCCACGGCCGCCATGAGCGCAGCCGACATCACGGC
The DNA here is from genome assembly GCA_026125595.1 of Burkholderiales bacterium. Taxonomy (GTDB): domain Bacteria; phylum Pseudomonadota; class Gammaproteobacteria; order Burkholderiales. Next base: position 2,286 of record JAHCKV010000208.1, read on the forward strand.
AGCGGCCCGCCCCCCGGTCGGCGGCCTCGATCTGGGACTCGGACTGGCGCTCGTCATGGGCTTCGTCGGTGGACTGGTGCTCAATCTGATGCCCTGCGTCTTCCCCATCGTTTCCATCAAGGTGCTGGGATTCGTGCAGGAAGCCCACGGCAGCGATGCACGGGTCCGCAGTCACGGCCTCGCATTCGCCGCCGGGATCATCGTGTCGTTCTGGGTGGTCACCGGCGTGCTGCTGGCACTGCGCGCCAGCGGAGCTGCTCTGGGCTGGGGCTACCAGCTGCAATCGCCGCTGTTCGTGGCCGGCCTGTCGGTGCTGTTCCTGCTCTTGGCGTTGAATCTCTCGGGTCTGTTCGAGATCGGTGCAGGCGTGCAGTCGCTGGCCGGTCGCGTCAAGAGCAACCATGGGCTGTCGGGTGCATTTCTTTCGGGGGTGTTGGCGACAGCAGTCGCCACACCCTGCACCGCGCCGCTGATGGGTGCGGCGCTCGGCTTCGCGCTGACGCAGCCGGCCGCCGTATCGATGATGGTGTTCACGCTGTTGGCGCTGGGCACACACCCCATGTGCTGCTGGCGTTTCGGCCGCATCTCGCGCGACGGCTGCCGAAACCCGGCGCCTGGATGGTCACCTTGAAGCAGTTGCTCGCCTTTCCGTTGTATCTCACCGTGGTCTGGCTGGTCTGGGTTCTGGGGCATCAACTGGGACTCGACGCCGCGACCCACTTGCTCGCCGCGCTGGTGCTGTTCGCCGCAGCCGCGTGGGCCTGGGGCCGGGTGCAGTTGCGTGGCGGCACTCGCCCATGGGCGGGACGGAGCTTTGCGGTCGTTGTCGTCGTCATCGGATTGCTGGTGGGCTGGCCGAAGGAAACACCGTTGCCCGGAACAGCCGCGGCGGCCGAAGGCTGGCAGCCGTGGTCGGAAGCCGCCGTGGACGAAGCCCGCGCGGCCGGACGCGGCGTGTTCGTCGACTTCACCGCCGCGTGGTGCGTCACGTGCCAGGTCAACAAGCGTCTGGTGCTGCAAACATCGAAGGTCGAAGCCGCATTCCGTGCCCACGACGTGCTCCGTCTGCAGGCCGACTGGACGCAGCAGGATCCTGCCATCACGGCTGCCCTCGCCCGCCTGGGTCGCAGTGGCGTTCCGGTCTACGTCCTCTACCGGCCCGGAGGCACGGCGCCGGAGCTTCTGCCCGAACTGCTGACCACCGGCGTCGTGCTCGATGCGCTGGCGGCACTGCCGCAGCGACCCTGATCGTGCGCACCTGACACCGCCTTGCTGCTCGACACTGCGCCACCCGCTCCGCGCCGTTGGGAGATCTTCTGCAACGTCGTCGATCATTTCGGTGACGTCGGCGTGTCGTGGCGACTGGCACGGCAACTGGCGGCGGAACATGGATTGCAGATCCGGCTCTGGGTGGACGACCTCGCGACGTTTCACCAGCTCTGGCCGCAGGTGGACCCGGCGCAACGCCGGCAATGGGTGGAAGGCGTCGACATCCGCCACTGGACGCCGGAGGCCGACCCTTCCGATATCGGAGACGTGGTCGTCGAAGCGTTCGGCTCCCGACTGTCCGACGGCTGCCTGGAAGCGATGGCCGCGCGGACACCGCGTCCGGTGTGGATCAATCTCGAATATCTGAGCGCGGAAGATTGGGTGCCCGAGTTCCACGGCCGCGTTTCCCCCCATCCGCGGCTGCCGCTGACCAAGTACTTCTTCTTTCCCGGTGTCACCGCGGGTACCGGGGGCGTCCTGCGGGAACGCGCGCTGGACATCGAGCGGAACGCATTCCTGCACGACCAGGAATCCCGCGCCGGGTATGTGACGACGGTCTCGCTGTTCGGCTACGGCGGACCGTCGGTTTCGTCGCTGCTGGACGCCTGGTCCGGCGGGCCCGACACGATGCTGGCGCTGGTGCCGGAAAGCCGGTTGCTGCCCGATGTGGCGCGCTTCTTCGGTCAGCCACGGATCCAGGCGGGCGACCGGTTCGAGCGCGGCAACCTGTCGGTGCTGGTGCTGCCGTTCCAGCGTCAGGACCTGTACGACCGTCTGCTGTGGCGCTGCGATTGCAACTTCGTGCGCGGCGAAGACTCTTTCGTTCGCGCGCAATGGGCCGAACGCCCGCTGGTGTGGAACATCTATCCGCAGGACAACGGCGCCCATTGGGGCAAGCTGCACGCCTTTTCGCAGCGCTACAGCGAAGACCTGGACGACACCGTCGCGGCGTCGATACGGGAGTTCTGGCGCCTGTGGAATCGCGGCGAAACCTCCGCCACGGTACTGGGAACGGCGTGGCAACGGCTCTGGATCCACCGGGACACGCTGCAGTCCCAGGCCCGACGCTGGGCCGGTCGGCTGCGGGAAATCGGCGATCTGGCGTCGAATCTGGTGGACTTCACCCGGTCGCGGCTATAATCCGCGGCCTTTTTTGACGGAGGTTCCCGCCTCCGCAGCGTCCCCGCCCCGGGTCAACGGTCGGAGTCGCCATTCCAGTCAACCAGAACCCAGCAGGACAGTGCCATGAAGATCGCTCAGGAACTCCGTGCAGGCAACGTGATCATGGTGGGCAAAGACCCCCTGGTCGTGCAGCGGGCCGAATTCAACAAGTCCGGCCGCAATGCTTCGGTGATGAAGATGAAGATGAAGAACCTGCTCACCGGCGCCACCACCGAAACCGTCTATCGCGCCGACGAGAAGTTCGACGTCGTCGTGCTGGAACGCAAGGAAGTGACGTACTCGTATTTCGCCGACCCCATGTATGTGTTCATGGATGCCGAGTACAACCAGTACGAGGTCGAAGCCGACAACATGGGCGATGCCCTGCAATATCTCGAAGACGGCATGGCGGTGGAAGTCACGTTCTACGACGGCAAGGCGATCTCGGTGCAACTGCCGAATTCGCTGGTCCGCGAGATCATCTACACCGAGCCGGCCATCCGTGGCGACACGTCGGGCAAGGTGCTCAAGCCCGCCAAGCTCGCCACCGGCCACGAAGTCCAGGTACCGCTGTTCGTCGCCACCGGCGACAAGATCGAGATCGACACGACCACCGGCGAGTATCGACGCCGCGTCGCCGCCTGATCCGGTTCCGCATCCGCATCGATGATCGAAGGCCGTGGGGCTCGCCCCACGGCCTTGTTTTTGGTGCCCGCGCACGCTCCGCAGCTGCTGCACGGCAGTCGTCCGGATAGCCGGAACGGGCCACCCCGACAGCATCGCGCGACATGGCATCGCCGAACGGAGTTGGTCATAATCGATGCATCCATGGGGGCGAGGCCGGGGGGCGCCGGCCCCCGCCACAGCCACTTCGATCGAAGGAAACCATGTCGATTCTGGATATCTCGATGCTCGGAGGACTCGTTCTTCTGGTCGTGTTGATCGTCGTTCGTCTCAAACAGCGCTGATCACGGCGCGAGTAGCCCGGCTCCGGGGGCTTGCGGGCCAACCGGTGCGAGATTCGGTGCCGGATACGGAACCAACACCCCTGTTCGTCTCTCCATTGGCGTGCACTACGTCCGATGTTCAATCACGAAGGAGATGTCTCTCATGTACGACACTCGTGTCATGACGCGCGCATGGGTTCCGGCCGCTGCGCTCGGTCTGCTGTTCGCCCTTGGCGGCTGCGCCAATATGGGGGGTATGGGTACCAAATCGTCCGGTGATGCCGGCGCCACGACGGGCACGGCGAGCGCACCAGCCCAGGCGAACTACCAACCGGTGTCGGATATCCCGATCCCGCCCGGCACGAAGATCAATACCGAGCGCTCGCTGATCCTCGGCAGCCCGGATCAATGGATCGGCAAGATCGTGCTGGTGATGGATCGTCCGACGACGCAAGCCTACAGCTACTACCTCGAGCAGATGCCGTCCTTCGGCTGGGAACAGATCACCGCCGTCCAAGGCAAGACCAGCGTGATGACGTTCACCCA
>JAHCKV010000209.1 GCA_026125595.1 Burkholderiales bacterium
CGTCATCAGCACCAGCACCAGACCGGCCGCCGCCGCGTTCTGGTGGAACGCGGCCTCGGGGCGGGAGGTCCAGTTGAACATCTGGATCGGCATCACCGTGAACCCGGAGAACAGCCATTCGAACGATACGAACGGCGGCGTGGTCTTGACCGGCGCCTCGGGCAGGAACGCGATGAAAGTCAATGCGCCGATGGTGATCACCGGCGCGGTCTCGCCGATGGCGCGCGCCATGCCGATGATGATGCCGGTCATGATGCCGGGCGCCGAATACGGCAGGATGTGATCGGCCGTGGTCTGCCACTTGGTGGCGCCGAGCGCGTAGGCCCCCTCGCGGATCGAGCCCGGAATCGCGCGAATCGATTCGCGCGTCGCGACGATCACGATCGGCAGGATCAGCAGCGCCAGCGTGAGGCCGGCAGACAGGATGCTCTGGCCGAAGCCGAACGCGTAGACGAACAATCCCAGCGCCAGCAACCCGTACACGATCGACGGCACACCAGCCAGATTGGTGACGTTGATCTCGATGATGTCGGTGACCCAGTTCTTGGGTGCATATTCTTCGAGGTAGATCGCCGCTCCGACCCCCAGCGGAATCGCCGCGACGGCAGTGACCAGCATCACCAGCGCGCTGCCGATCCAGGCCGACAGGATGCCGGCCTGCTCCGGCCGACGCGACGGGAAGTTCGTGAAGAAATTCCACGACAGCCGTTCCGCGCCGTCGAGCGCCATGCCGGTGAACAGCACGACGAAGGTCAGCACGCCGACCATCAACGCCATCAAGCCGCAGAACGCGAAGATGAGATCCCAGCGCTTGTGTCTGACGATGAGGGCACGAATCTCCCCCAGATCCTGTTTCAGCATGTCAGTAGACCTGCCGGAAGCGACGCTTCAACAGGTGTCCGAGGACGTTGAATCCGAGCGTCAGCAACATCAGCGTCAACCCCGCCGCGAAAATCGTCTGGTAGCCGATCGAGCCGTGGGGCAGATCCCCCAGCGCGACCTGCACGATGAAAGCCGTGATGGTAGCGGCCGGTTCGGCCGGGTTCCAGGTCATGTTCGGCTGCATGCCCGCGGCGACCGCCAGGATCATCGTCTCGCCGACGGCGCGCGAGATGCCGAGGATGTAGGCCGCGGCAATACCCGAAAACGCCGCCGGCGTCACGACGCGCACGGCGGTCTGGAAACGGGTGGCCCCCATCGCGTACGAACCCTCCCGCATGCTCATCGGCACGGAACGCATCGCGTCCTCGCTCAGCGAACTCACGTACGGGATGATCATCACGCCCATGACCAGGCCGGCGGACAGCAGGTTGAACCCGGGCAGTTGCGGGAAGAAATACTGCAGCGCCGGCGTCACGTAGAGCAGCGCGAAATAACCGTAGACGACCGTCGGCACGCCGCCCAGCAATTCGAGAAACGGCTTCGCGACCTCGCGCACCCAGAACGGCGCGAACTCGGACAGGTAGATCGCGATGATCGTCCCCAGCGGGATCGCCACCGCCAACGCGACGAGCGAGCTGACCAGCGTCCCGGACAGCAGCACCATGATCCCGTAGTGGGCATCGTCGAACAGTGGGGTCCACTGGGTATCGGTCAGAAAATCCCAGACCGATACATGCTCGAAGAAACGGATCGACTCGAGCAGCAGCACATAGACGATGCCGATCGTCACGAACACCGAAAACAGCGCCGCGAGGAACAGGATCGACTCGATGATCCGTTCCTTGACGTGGCGGGAAGCTCGCTTCTGGAGCCGGTCGCTGACGGCGACGGGCAAGGGGGCGGACGCTGAAGGTGTCATGCGAGTCGTGGCGTGGTCCATCGGGAGATCCCGCGGAAACAGGATCCGTGAACGGATTCTCGGAGCCGGAACGAAACCCGGGAGGGCAATCGCTTACCCTCCCGGCATCTCGGCGGAATGATTGCCCAAGCTTATTACAGCTTCGCTTCCAGCTTCATCAGTTCTTCGATGGTGAGCCCCACCTTGTTCTCGCCACCGAACTTGGTACCGACGACCTTCTTGTCCACCATCTCGGAATTGTGCGTATAGGCCTTGGGCGGCAGCGGCACGTACTTCACTTCTCGCACCAGCGCGTCCGCGTTCTTCATGTAGTACTGGATGAACTCCCTGATCTCCGGCCGGTCGAGGGATTTCGCATTGACGTAGATGAAGATCGGGCGGGCCAGCGGCTGGTAGCTGCCGTCGATCACCGCTTCGAGGGTCGCATCGACCGGCTTGTTGGTCGCCGGGTTGATGATCGGCACCGCCTTCAGCTTGTCCTTGTTCTCGATGTAGTACGCGTAGCCGAAATACCCCAGGCCGTTGACGTCGCGGGCGATCCCCTGGACCAGCACGTTGTCATCCTCGGACGCGGTGAAGTCCCCGCGGCTGGCCTTGGCCTTGCCATTCACCGCTTCGGTGAAATAGTCGAACGTGCCGGAATCGGCACCGGGACCGAACAACTTCAGCGATTGGTCGGGCCATTGCGGATTGACCTGGTTCCACTTGAGCACCTTGCCCTGGGCCGAGGGCTCCCACATCTTCTTCAGATCGGCGACGGTCAGTGCCTTGATCCACGTGTTCTTCGGGTTCATCACGACGGTCAGCGCATCGTAGGCCACCGGCAGCTCGATGTACTGGACGCCGGCCCGCTTGCACTCTTCCATCTCGCGGGCCAGGATCGGCCGCGATGCATCGGAGATGTCGGTCTCGCCGCGGCAGAACTTCTTGAAGCCGCCGCCGGTTCCCGAGATGCCGACGGTCACGCGAATCTTGCCCTTCTTCGATTGCTGAAAGTCTTCGGCGACGGCTTCCGTGATCGGGAACACCGTGGAAGACCCGTCGATCTTGATGATGTCCTGCGCGAAAACGGATGCAGACCCGGCGGCGAGCCAGCCGAACACCAGGGTGGCGCCGACCCACGAGGCTCTGCGGGGAAGTTGCTCCATGAATAGTCTCCTGAACGGGAAGAGGTACGACAGCGGCCCGGAGTGTAGGCGCGCATTGTGACACTTTGATTGCAAAACAATGGCGCCACCGCCGCCGAGCCGGCGACGGAAAGCGGCGCGCGGACAATTACTTACAACGCGACAGGGGTGCCCTCGCCGGAAGCCGCCGCCGTCCGGATGACATCGGCCAGACCGTTGGCGAGAGCCCGTACTTCAGCCTCCTGCTCTCCCTCGACCATGACCCGCAGCACCGGCTCGGTGCCCGACGGACGCAGCAGAATCCGGCCGCGGCTGCCCAGCGTGGCTTCCGCATCGGCTACGGCCCCCTTCACGCCATCGTGGGTGCGGAAATCGAATCCGCGCTGTACCGGCACGTTGACGAGGATCTGCGGAAACAGGCGCAGGTCCGCCGTGCCTTCCGCCATGGTCTCCCCGGCCGCGGCCAGTGCGCTGAGCACCTGCAGGGCCGAAATGATGCCGTCCCCCGTCGAATGTCGGTCGAGGCACACGATGTGTCCCGAGTTTTCGCCCCCGAGGATCCATCCCTTTGCCTGCAGCATCTCCAGCACATAACGGTCACCGACGGCGGCACGTCCCATCGGGATGTCCAGCCGGCCCAGCGCCTGCTCCATGCCGAGGTTGGTCATCAGTGTGCCGGCCACCCCGCCCGCCAACTGACCGGCTGACCGGCGGTGACGCGCGATCAGGTACAGCAACTCGTCGCCGTCGTAGATCCGGCCGTTGCCGTCGGCCATGATCAGCCGGTCGCCGTCGCCGTCCAGCGCAATGCCGAGTTCGGCCCCATGGGTCACGACCTGCTCGGACAGGAACTTGGGCTTGGTCGCGCCGCACCCGGCGTTGATGTTGAGCCCGTCGGGCTGATTCGCCACCGTCACGACGTCGGCACCCAGTTCATGGAACACATGTCCGGCCACGTGGTAGCCGGCACCGTTGGCGCAATCGACCACGATGCGCCGGCCGCGCAGATCCAGATCGACCGGAAAGGTCGCCTTGCAGAATTCGATGTAGCGCCCTGCCGCGTCCTCGACCCGGCGCGCCTTGCCGAGCTGCGCCGACGGCATGCAGCGCACGGGATGGTCGAGGCGCGCCTCGATCGCCAGCTCGACGTCATCGGGCAGCTTCTGACCGTTGTGGCCGAAGAACTTGATGCCGTTGTCGTCGAACGGATTGTGGGACGCGCTGATGACGATCCCCGCGGACAGTCGCAGCGCCCTGGTCAGATAGGCGACGGCCGGCGTCGGCATCGGGCCGGCCAGCAGCACGTCGACGCCGGCGGCGGCGAGGCCGGCCTGCAGCACGGACTCCAGCATGTAGCCGGAAATCCGCGTGTCCTTGCCGATCAGCACGGCCGCGTGTGAATTGCCGGGGCGTGCCTCGCCGGCGAGCACTTCTCCGGCCGCGTATCCCAGGTGCAGCACGAACTCCGGCGTGATCGGCGATTCCCCGACCTTGCCGCGAATGCCGTCCGTCCCGAAGAATCGTCTTTTCGTCGTCAACCCTGCTCCCCCTCTTCGATGGCTCGCCAGACGGCCAGCGCGTCGCACGTCGCCGCGACATCGTGGACGCGGACGATCGCCGCGCCGCGGACCACGGCGGCCAGCGCGGCGGCTACGCTCGCGCTGGTCCGCTCGTCGGGCGGCCGGTCGATGATGGTCCCGAGCACCGACTTGCGCGACAGTCCGACCAGTATCGGTCGTTCGCCGACGCCGATCCGCCCCAGTCCCCGCAGCAACTGCAGATTGTGAATGGTCTTCTTGCCGAATCCGAATCCCGGGTCGAGCACGATCCGGTCCGACGCGATGCCGGCCGCAATGCACACGGCGACGCGACCCGCCAGGAAGTCGTGCACTTCCCGCACTACGTTCTCGTACCGCGGCGCCAGCTGCATGGTCTTGGGCTCCCCCTGCATGTGCATCAGGCAGACCGCGAGATCCGTTGCCGCAGCGGCTTCGAGCGCACCCGGTTGCCGCAGGGCAAACACGTCGTTGATCAGCGCTGCACCCGCAGCGGCCGCCGCCCGCATCACCGCGGGCTTGCTGGTATCCACCGACAGCGGGATCGGGCCATCGGCCAGCGCCTCGATCACCGGCAGCACACGGGCCAGTTCCTCGTCGACCGGGACCGGCTCGGAACCGGGCCGCGTGGATTCGCCGCCAATGTCGAGGATGTCGGCGCCGGCTTCGATCAGTCGCCGGGCGTGATCGATCGCCGCTGCGCGGTCGACATAGCGGCCGCCGTCGGAGAACGAATCGGGTGTGACGTTGAGGATGCCCATGACCAGCGGGCGATCGAGCTTCAGCCGGAAGCGGCCGGCGCGCAGGGTCGACGGACCGATTTCGGACGTCGCAGCAGCAACCGTATCGGGAGAGACGCGCGCCATGGCGAGGATCTGCCGGGCCGGAAACGAAGGTGGGGCGAGGTTCACACCCCACCCCACTTCCGATTCGGTCAGCCAGGAACGATCAGGTTTCCTGCGCCGGTTTGATCGTGGGCGCCGGCGAAGGCGTGTTGTCCTGGGGCGGCGGTGCCGCGGGCGGCGTCGTTGCGGGCTTCGGCGGCCGGGGGGGGGCGACCGGCCATGATGTCGTTGATCTGCTCGGCATCGAGGGTCTCCCACTCGAGCAGCGCCTTCGTCATCGCCTCGACCTTGTCGCGATTGTCTTCGATCAGCTTGCGGGCCACCGCGTACTGGCCATCGATGATGCGGCGGATCTCGCTGTCGACCTTCTGCATGGTCGCTTCGGAAAGATTCTTGTGGGTCGTGATCGAACGACCGAGGAACACCTCACCCTCGTTCTCGCCGTAGACCATGGTCCCCAGCGCATCCGACATGCCGTAGCGGGTGACCATGTCACGGGCGATCCGGGTGGCGTTCTCGAAATCGCTGCTCGCACCGGTCGTCATGCGGTTCATGAACACCTCTTCGGCGATACGGCCACCGAGCGCCATGGATATCCGCTGCAGCATCTGCTCGCGATCCATGCCGAGGCTGTCCCGCTCCGGCAGCGTCCAGGTGACGCCGAGGGCACGGCCGCGCGGAATGATCGTCACCTTGTGCACCGGATCGACCCGGGGGAGCAGTTTGGCAACGACTGCGTGACCCGACTCGTGATACGCCGTCATGATCCGCTCCTCTTCGGAGATGACCATGGACTTGCGCTCGGCTCCCATGTAGATCTTGTCCTTCGCGCGCTCGAAGTCATCCATGTCCACCAGGCGCTTG
>JAHCKV010000021.1 GCA_026125595.1 Burkholderiales bacterium
TGAACGGGCCCTGCGCATCGCGATGATCGGCGGCGCGCTGGCCTTCGTCATGGCCGAGACGGTCGGCATCGCGGCGGCCCTGTGGCCGCGCGCGTGGCTCGGCTTGTTCGGCGATGACCCGGCGATGATCGAAACCGGCACCGTCTATCTGCGCATCGTCGGTCCGGCGTACGGATTCTTCGGCCTCGGCCTGTCGCTGTACTTCGCGTCGCAGGGCGCCGGGCGTTTGCTGTGGCCGTTGCTGAGCGGATTCGTGCGACTCGTGATCGCGATCGGTGGCGGCTGGTTGTTGTTGCGCGCCACCGGTTCGCTGGGCTGGCTGTTCGCCGCGCTGGCGCTGGGTCTCGTCGTCTACGGCACGACGCTGGTCGTGGCGATCCGTTCCGGCGTCTGGTTCCGTTCCACCGATCGGGAGTCTGCATGAGCAAACCCACCGCCCTCGTTGCCGGCGTCGGCGCCGAACTCGGCCTCGGCGCCGCGCTGTGCCGTCGCTTCGCCGTCGGCGGCTACCACGTGATCGCCGCCGGCCGCACCGCGGCGAAGATCGAGAAGGTCGCCCGCGGCATCGAAGCAACCGGCGGCAGCGCCGAACCGCTGCAGGCCGATGTCACGCAGGAAGCCGACGTGATCCGGTTGTTCGATCGCGCGATGGCGCCCGGCCGCGATGCCGATCCAGCCGACCTCGTGGTCTACAACGCCGGCGTGAACCAGCCGATCGATTTCCGCGAACTGACCGTCGCACAGTTCGAGGAATTCTGGCGCATCTGCTGTCTCGGTGGCTTCCTCGTCGGCCGGGAAGCCGCGCGACGCCTGGTACCACTCGGGCGCGGCAGCGTGCTGTTCACCGGCGCGTCGGCCAGCCTGCGCGGCAAACCGGGATTCGCGCATTTCGCCGCGGCGAAGGCAGGCCTGCGCATGGTCGCGCAGAGCATGGCGCGCGAATACGGACCGCTCGGCATCCACGTGGCCCACGTCGTCGTCGACGGCGGCATCGACGGCGAGCGGCTGCGCACACGCCGACCCGAGATGGTGGCCGAGAAAGGCGAGGACGGCCTGCTGGGCATCGATGCGATCGCCGAAACCTACTGGCAGCTGCACCGCCAACCGCGCTCCGCCTGGGCGCAGGAAATCGATCTGCGGCCGTACAAAGAGACCTTCTGATCCACCGTGGGCGGCGACGTCCGCCCGCCGCCGGTACCATTCGGGACTTAAGCCACTTCCCGGGAATCGCACCATGGATCTGCAACTGACCGGCAAACTCGCCCTCGTCACCGGCAGCACCGCCGGCATCGGCCATGCCATCGCCGAAACACTGTCGCGCGAAGGCGCCCACGTCATCATCAACGGCCGCACGGCGTCCTCCGTGGAACATACGGCGACGAAACTGCAGGCCGCCACGGGCAATCCGGTCTTCGGTTTCGCGGGCGACCTGAGCACCGCAGCCGCGGCCGACGACGTGCTGAAGCGCCACCCGGGCGTCGAGATTCTCGTGAACAACCTGGGCATCTTCGAACCGAAACCGTTCGAGGAGATCCCCGACGACGACTGGCGCCGCTTCTTCGAGATCAACGTGCTGAGCGGCGTGCGGCTGTCGCGGCTCTATCTGCCCGCGATGAAGGCCCGCAACTGGGGGCGCATCTTGTTCATCTCCAGCGAGAGCGGTGTGCAGATTCCCGTCGAGATGATCCACTACGGCATGACCAAGACCGCGCAGCTCGCCGTGTCGCGCGGGCTGGCCGAATCCGTGGCGGGCACCGGCATCACCGTCAACAGCATCCTGCCGGGGCCGACCAAGTCGCGCGGCGTCGACGATTTCGTCGACACGCTGGCGCAGGCGAGCGGCCAGAGCTTCGCCGAGTTCGAGGAAACGTTCTTCCGTACGATGCGACCCAGTTCGCTGATCAAGCGCTTCGCAACCACCGACGAAGTCGCATCGCTCGTGGCCTACGTCGCGAGCCCGCTGGCCTCCGCGACCACCGGCGCCGCACTGCGGGTCGACGGCGGCGTGCTGCGCAGCGCCTTCTGACGGTTGCCATGTACCGACTCTTCGGCATGTCCGGTTCCGGCAACTGCCACAAGGTGCGGTTGCTGCTCGAACAACTCGGCCTCGACTACCGCTGGCAGGAAGTGGACGTCGTCGGAGGCGCCACGCGCGAGCCGGCGTTTCTCGCGCTGAACCCGAACGGCCGCGTGCCGCTGCTCGAGCTCGAACCGGGCGTGCTGTTGCCGGAATCGAACGCGATCCTGTGCTATCTCGCGGACGGCACGCCGCTGTGGCCGACCGAACGGCTCGCCCGCGCCCGCACGCTGCAGTGGTTGTTCTTCGAGCAGTACACCCATGAGCCGGCGATCGCCGTGGCCCGCTTCATCCGCCAGTTCCTGCCGCCGGATCATCCACGCCGACAGGAACTCCCACGGCTGCTCGATCGCGGGCGCGCGGCGCTCGACGTCATGGAGCAGCACCTGTCCACGCAGCCGTTCTTCGTCGGCGATCGCTATTCCATTGCCGACATCGGCCTGTTCCCCTACACGCGGGCGGCCGACGAGGGCGGCTTCGATCTTGCGGGCTATCCCGCGATCGGCGCGTGGTTTCGGCGCGTCGAAGCACAACCGGGGTTCGTGGCGATGGAAAAGCCCGGAGCACCGCGATGAGTGTGTCGATTCTCGCGACGCCGCTGTCAGCCGTGTTCTTGCTGGCCAGTCTGCTGCTCGCCGTCACGCCCGGTCCGGCCGTGTTCTACATCGTCACACGGTCGATCACGCAAGGCCGGCGCGCGGGGCTGGCATCGGTGGCCGGCGTCGCGCTGGGCAATCTGGGCAACGCGTCGGGTGCCGCCCTCGGGTTGGCCGCGCTGTTCGCCGTGTCGGCGATCGCATTCACCATCGTGAAGTACGCGGGCGCCGCCTATCTCGTCTATCTCGGCATCCAGACATTGCGACGGCGGCAGGAACCCGTCGCCACGAAGCTGGAACTCGGCAGCGCCGATGTACGACGCATCTTCCGCGACGGATTCATCGTCGCGCTGCTGAATCCGAAGACGGCGTTGTTCTTCGCGGCATTCCTGCCGCAGTTCATGGTGCCCGGCACTTCGACGGCACTGCAGAGCGTGGTGCTGGGCAGCACGTTCGTCGTGATCGCATCGATCACCGACACGATGTACGCCCTGACGGCCAGTGCGATCGCGCCGGCGCTGACGCGGGCCAGCCCGTTGCGGGTTGCCGGACGCTGGCTGACGGCCGGCGCCTTCGTCGGGCTCGGCGTGTTCACCGCACTGTCGGGGAACCGCTCGGCGAAATGAGTCGGCGGCCGGCCGTTCAATTCATCCGGTCGACGACCACCCGGCATTGCTCCACGCAACCGCCCTGCGTGAGCACCGGAAACCGCGTCGCGTTCAGATACCGCGTGCGATCACCTTCGTAGATCTTCACCAGCAGCGTGTAGACGTGACGCGGATCGATCTGGGCCGGGTCGTACCGCACCTGGAACGCAATCGGGAACGACGCCGCACCGCGGATCTCGACCTCGTCGACATAGAACGCCGGCACATCCGTCCGCGACACGTCCTGCAACCAGATCTTGACGACGGCCCCCGGCGCCAGCGCCCCATCGGTTCGATGAACGATCGTGCCGTCGAGCAGTTGCCGCGGCATGCCCGGCTCGGCCATGGGACGGCGCGCTGCGGACGTTGCGCAGCCGACCACCAGCGTGACGACCAACACTGCCACTCCGCAGACCCGGGCCGTTGCGGTCATTCGAACTTGGTCAATCGGATCACGTCGACATAGGGCAGATCGGCGATCGCGTCCAGCACGCGACGCCAGTTCGGCTGATCGGTGCTGCCGATCGCGAGGATCCGGTCTTCGGTGCAACCGGGCCGGCCCGGCACACCGGACAGGAACCGCGCGGACGGATCGATCTGTTGCACGGTCGCCCGGTCACCCGGCGTGTTCGGCACACAGAACTGGTAGCTGAGCGGTCGCTTGCTGCCGACCGGACCCGTGTAGCCGTACTCATCGACGGCGCGCACATCGAACCGGAACTTCTCCGACGGCGCACCGGGCTGGCGGCCGAGTTCGGCGCACGCGGCGACAGCCAGCACCGCGATGATCAGCCCGGTCCGTTTCACGTGGCCACCACCAGTCGCCCCGCCTCGAGTCGCGGCACGACCTCGAGCACCGCTTGCCGCGCCGCGTATTCGACCTCGTGGGTCAATCCCCGGTCCTGCATCATGCGACCGACCCGCGCCGCCATCAGCATCTCGAGCGCATCACCGCCGCGGAACAGACGCATCGAGGCCTGGGCCGCGTCGGAGAAGTCACGGTTGTCGCCCAGTTGCCGCGCGAACAGATCCGCGAAGAATCCCGCCCCGACCATGTCTTCGAGATTGGCGTTGCCCATGGAACCGGAGCATACGACCAGCACGGTCTCCCGCGGATGGTGTTCGCAGATGTGCCGCACCAGTGCCTTGCCGTTGAGCAGCGCGCCGGCGTAGACGTGATCGGCGTCCTTCGACAGCTGCAGCGCCACCGTGCCGTTGGTCGTCGAGTAAACCAGCTTGCGGCCGGCGATGTCGTGCTCGAGCAACGCCAGCGGCGTCGGCGGCGCGAACCCCGGCAGGGTCTCCGCGTACAGCTCACCGGACGCGACGAACGAGCCTTCCGGCAGTGTGGCAGCCACGGCCCGCGCACTTTTCTCGTCCATCGTCGGAATCACTTCGGTGGCACCGTGGGCCATCGCGTTGACGATCGTCGACGTCGCGAACAGGATGTCCAGCACCACGACCACCTTGCCCTGCAACCGCATGCCGTCGAGCTCTTCCTTGCGGAACAGCACATGCACCTTCGAAGCCAGCGGCATCATGATGTCTGCGTACTCCGTGTCCGGAACATGCCGGTGCTTTCGAGGGTCAGCACCAGTTCGTCGTGCTGGTTGAAGACTTCCCACCGGGCGGACACGAGCCCGACGTCGGGCCGGCTGCGGGACCGCCGCGTGTCGAGCACGAGCCATTCCGCGCGCAACACGTCGCCGGGTGCCACCGGCTTCAACCAGCGCAGCGCCTCGACGCCCGGCGACCCGAGACTGGCGGCGCGCAACAGCAGCCCGTCGCACATCAGGCGCATCACCATCGAGCAGGTGTGCCACCCGCTCGCGACCAGTTGACCGAACAACGACGATTTCGCCGCCGCCTCGTCCACGTGGAACGGCTGCGGGTCGTAGGCCTTCGCAAACGCGAGCACTTCGTCCCGATCCACCTTCACCGTTCCCAGCGGCACGCGCTGGCCCGCGGTGAAGTCTTCCCAATGCAACAGATGACTCGTATTCAATCGCGATCCTTCGATTCCATTGCCGGCGTGATCGGCGATCACGCCTTCTTGTCGTGACGGTACCACCCGCGGCCCGCCTTCTTGCCGTTATAGCCGGCCTGCACCATCTGCTTCAGCAACGGCCGCGGCCGGAACCGCTCGCCGTAGGCGTCATGGAGGATCTCCTGCGCCTGCAGGCACAACTGATTGGTCACCGCATCGGACAGTTCGAACGGCCCGACCGGATGACCGAGCCCGAGCTTGCACGCGATATCGACCTCTTCCGGTGTGCACACGCCTTCCTCGACGAGGCGGATCGCCTCGATCATGAATACATGCAGCATCCGGTTGACTGCGAAACCGACGACGTCCTTCACGCGGATCGGCGCCTTGCCGATGTCGCGGCAGTAGTCCATCAGCACCCCCACCGTTCCGTCGCCGGTGTCGATGCCCGGTATCACTTCCACGAGCTTCATCCGGGACACGGGCGAGAAATAATGCGTACCCAGAAAGTACGGTCGGCGATCCGGCGACACGTAGGACGCGAGGCCGGTGATCGAGATGGTCGATGTGTTGCTCGCGATGAACGCCCGCGGTTTGCACACGGCGTCGAGCTTGCGGAACACGTCGGCCTTGACGGTCTCGGACTCGAACACCGCTTCGGTCACCAGATCGCAATCGGCGAAGGCGGCCAGATCGGTCGATGTCCGGATGCGATCCAGCGCGGCTTCCTTCTGGCCTTCCCGGTAGAAACCGCGCTGCAAGCCCTTGTCCAGCACCTTGCCCAGATTCTGCAGCGCACGCTGCAACGCTTCTTCACTGGTATCGGACAACACCACGTCCTTGCCGGCCAGTGCGGCGACCAGCGCGATCTCCGCACCCATCAGCCCGGCTCCCACCACCCCTACGCTGTCGATCATGGTCGCCTCCGGCGCTATGCGATCTGTTTCCACTTCGAACGCGGCTTCTCGAACTGCGTGCGTTCCACGGGTCGTGCCGATTCGGCCGCGGCGAACTGATCGAGCTGGTGGTCCGAGTCACCGAACGACGTGTCGATCGCGGCGAGTCGCTTCACGTAGTGCCCCACCGCCAGTTCATGGGTCATACCCATGCCCCCGTGCAACTGCACCGCCTGCTGCCCGATGAATCGTCCCGAGCGTCCGATCAGTTCCTTCGCCGCGGACACGGCCCGACGACGCTCGACGGCGTCTTCGGAATCGACCTTCACGGCCGCCAGCAATGCCATCGACTTCGCCTGCTCGTGGTGCATCAGCATGTCGACCATCCGGTGCTGCAGCACCTGGAAGCGACCGATCGGCACACCGAACTGTTGCCGTGTCTTCAGGTATTCGAGCGTGGCCTGGTTCAGCGCATCCATGCAGCCCACCGCCTCCGCACACAGCGCCGCCATCGCACGGTCGGCCGTCAGTTCCACGAGGGGCAACCCCTTGTCGACATTGCCGATCAGCGACTCGGGCGTGATCGTCACGTTGAGCATGATCAGCTCCGCCGCCCGATTGCCGTCGTAGGTGGGGTACTCGCGACCGGCCACACCTTCTTCGCCCGGATTCACGAAGAACAGGCTGATGCCGTCGGGATCACCGGGTTTGCCGCTGGTGCGCGCCGACACGATCAGCAGATCGGACACCGCACCGTGCATCACGACGGACTTCACGCCGTTCAGCACCCACATGCCGTTTTCCTGCCGGGCGGTCGTCTCGACGTGCCCGAGGTCGTAGCGGCTGCCCGGTTCGTGGAATCCACATGCGAAACGCATGGAGCCATCGGCGATCGACGGCAGCAGGTACTTCTTCTGTTCATCGGTGCCGGCCGTCGCGATCAGTCGCGCCGCCATCACGGCCGTGGCCAGATAGGGTTCGACGACCAGATGCCGGCCGAAGGCTTCCATCACCAGCGACGTCTCGACGCCACCGCCACCGAACCCGCCGTATGCATCGGGAATCGCGGCACCGAGCAGGCCGACGCCGGCGAGGCCCTCCCACGCCAGCGGACTGTATCCGCCGCGGGACGCGATGATCTCCTGCCGGGTCGCGAAGCTGTAGTTCTTGTCGAGAAACTTGGCGACCGAATCGGCCAGGAGCTGCTGTTCTTCCGTCAGATCGAAATCCATGCTGTTCTCCTGGGGAGCTCAGAGCCCGAGAATCTGCTGCGAAATGATGTTGCGCTGGATCTCGTTGGAGCCGCCGTAGATCGAGACCTTGCGATAGTTGAAGTAGCGCGCCGCCAGCGGCGCTGCGTACTCGGGCCCGACATACTCGCCGAGCCAGTGATCACCCCACGCATCCGGCAGATCGGGCAGCGCATACGGGCCCACCGCTTCCATCATCAGTTCGGTCAACGCCTGCTGGATCTCCGTTCCCTTGATCTTCAGGATCGATGCTTCGGGCCCGGGCGCCTTGCCCTGACGGTCGGCCGCCAGCACCCGCAGATCGGTGATCTCGAGCGCCATCAGGTCGATCTCGACGCGGGCGATCTTGTCGCGGAACCGCGGATTCTCGATCAGGGGCCGGCCGCCGGCATGTTCCTTCGACGCGACGTGCTTCAAGTAGGCCAGTTCGCGCTTCGACCGTGACACGCCGGCGATGTTGGTGCGTTCGTGCGACAGCAGGAACTTCGCGTACGTCCAGCCGCGACCTTCCTGCCCGACGAGATTCTCGACCGGCACCTCGACGTCCTCGAACCAGACCTCGTTGACCTCGTGCTCGCCGTCGAGCGTGATGATCGGCCGCACCGTCACGCCGGGCGACTTCATGTCGATCAGCAGGAACGAAATGCCTTCCTGCTTCTTGCCCTCGGACGACGTACGTACCAGGCAGAACATCATGTCGGCATACTGCGCCAACGTGGTCCAGGTCTTCTGGCCGTTGACGACGTAGTGGTCGCCGCGACGTTCGGCGCGGGTCTTCAGGGACGCGAGATCGGAACCCGAACCGGGCTCGGAGTACCCCTGACACCACCAGTCTTCCGATGCGAGGATCCGCGGCAGGAAGCGCTGCTTCTGCGCGGCATCACCGAACGCGATGATCACGGGCCCGACCATGTACAGACCGAACGCGATCAGCGGCGGCGCGCCGGCCGCGGCGCATTCTTCCTCGAACAGATGCCGCTGCACCGGATTCCACCCGGTGCCGCCGAACTCGACCGGCCAATGCGGCGCGACCCAGCCCTTGCGATGCAGAATCTGCTGCCAGGTCACGTAGTCGGCCTTGCCGAGCCGTTTGTGCTCGATGACCTTGCGGGCGATCTCGGGCGGCAGGTGGGCGCGGACGAACGCGCGCGCTTCGTCGCGGAACGCGATCTCGTCGGGGGTGTAGTTCAGATCCATCCGGTTCTCCTCCGTTACGCGGGTTCGATGCGAAAGCCGAACCGCGGAAAATGCACGTGCACCAGACCGACGGCCGGATCTTCGCGCGCGATGACGATGTGCTGCGCGTTCGCGGCGACCAGCCGACCGGCGACGGGATCCTTGCCATAGTCGTCCGCGACGACCGTCACCGGCGCGCCCGCGCCGAGGCCCGGTGGCCACTCGACGTGATCCAGATCGACCGGTGCGGGTTCCGTGTCGCGGGCGATCTCCAGCGCGAGCTTCGGATCGGTATCGAGGAAGGTGCCGTGACCGCATCCGGCGACGCGCGCCATCCATTCACGGGTCCGTGGCATGTCGGCGAGCAATTCGAGTTGCGACACGCGGGACGTCATCCACAGCGGCGCATAGACACAGAAGTCGACGTAGCTGGGCGCCGCACCAAGCACCCACTGTCGTCCGTCGTCGAACGCGCGCTCGATCCAGAACAGCTGGCTGCGCAGTTGCGCGCGAAGGTGATCCTGCTCGCGCTGATAGCGCTCCAGATCGATGAGCCCGCAGGAGAACTTCAGCCGGTCTTCCCGCAGTTCCCGCGGCACGGCGTCGCCGAGGGTGCCGAACACGACACCGACCACGGTGAAGAACAGCGTGCGGTCCGCCCACGCGGCCATCATCACGCCGTTGCCACGATCGCCGTCCGGATGCAGCGTCGGGGTGGGGAACCGCCGTTCGAGTTCCCGCGCGATGCAAGCGGTATCGCAGTAGATGTCGGCCCCGAACTGGACCACGGGCGTCTTGCGGTAGCCACCGGTCAGCGGCATCAGATCGGGCTTCGGCGCAATGCGCGGAATCGTCACCGAGCGCCACGGAATGGCCTTGAACCCGAGCAGCAGGCGGGTCTTTTCGGCAAACGGAGAACTCGGGTAGTGGTGCAGGATCGGATCGGCCATCGCACGGTCTCCGTAGGTAAGCGGCCGAGAATACGAGAAAGGCTTTCGACGAAGCAAACGGACCACTGCCACGGTGGCGTATGCCGCTACGTCGGTCCGGGGCTCCCGCAAAATTCCCCACGGAATCCGCGCACTCGCGCCACGCCGCCCTTGACCGTGCCATGCGCCACGCGTAGCTTTCGGGCCGTCGCAGGTGTCCCCTAGAAGTTCATTCGACGGGAATAATCGGGAAGTCCGGTACGTGGCTGCGGACAAGCGTCTTGATGCTTGTCCGGACGTTGTTGTCCACCATTCCGGCGCTGCCCCCGCAACGGTAAGTGAGTCATGGGGTCCATCCGGCCACTGTGTCCCAGCGAGAATTCCCGCGGGCATGGGAAGGCGGATCCCGAGCAGCATCGCTCACGAGCCCGGAGACCGGCCTGCGACACAGCACCGATGGTTGCGGCGGGCAACGGGCGTGCGGTCGTCGCCCGTTTTCGAGCCCCTCTCGCGTCGGCGCGCCTCCCGCGGCATTCACCCCTCGTTCCGCTGCATCGATCGGCCCTTGACCAGAATCGGCCGGCGCGGGGAGCGTGCGGCCTGTCGGGAGACCTTCATGCAGCATCGATTCATCTTGACCGTGGCGGGCGCCCTGCTCGCCTCCACCGCCCATGCCGGCCCGTTCGCTCCGGCCGCAGGACAACCGGGCTCCACCGCCATCGGCATGGACAGTCCCGCCTTCGTCACGTGGGCGACCGAGTACCTCGACTATCTGCCCGGCACCAATGTCTCCGACAGTTTCAAGACACCGGAGAAGGCGCTCGGGGCGGCCACGGCGAACCCCGCCGACATCGTCGTGCTGGGCGACAGCGGCAGCATCACGCTGAAGTTCGGCGGCGCCATCGTCAACGGCGCGGGTGCGGACTTCGCGGTGTTCGAGAACAGCTTCAGCGACACGTTCCTCGAACTGGCGTGGGTCGAAGTCTCGTCCAACGGCACGGATTTCTTCCGCTTCCCGAACTATTCGTTCACCGCCAATCCGGTCGGCGGGTTCGGTGCCATCGATCCGACCAACATCGACGGCCTGGCCGGCAAGTACCGCGCCGGCTACGGCACGCCGTTCGATCTGGAAGCATTGAGCGGCATCGCCGGGCTGGACGTGAACAATGTGCAGTACGTCCGCATCGTCGACATCGTCGGCAACGGCACCGCCTTCGACAGCTATCCGGCGGCCTACGGTGGACCGCACGCGATCTACGACCCGTTCCCGACCTCGGGCAGCGGCGGCTTCGACCTGAACGCCGTCGGTGTCATCCATTTCGCGCCCGTGCCGGAACCGTCCACGTGGCTGCTGCTGGGCATCGGCATCGGTGCGCTCGGCTTCGCTGCCCGTCGTCGTCGCGGCTGACCCCCCATTCGATCGGAGACTCCCATGCATGCGTCCTTCCATGTCGCGGCGCTGAGCGCCGTCGTCCTGTTCACGAGCGCAACCGTCGCCCACGCCGCGTCGATCGTCAGCACGTTCGACGATCTGCCACTTGCCCCGAACAGCTTCTACGCCCCCGGCGCCAGCACGCCGTTCACCAGCGGCGCCGCCACCTTCAACCACGACTACAACGCCGACTGGGGCTCGTGGAGCGGGTGGGCCTATTCGAACACCACGGACACCACGAGCGGTGATTTCACCAACCAGTACAGCGCCTATGCCGGTGGCGGCGCCGATGGTTCCGCCCACTATGCGGTCGCCTACGTCGGTGCGCCCGTGATCACGTTCGCGGCACCGACCGTCGTCGAGAGCGTGTTCATCACCAACACGACGTACGCGGCACTGTCGATGCTGAATGGCGACTTCTTCGCGAAGGCGTTCGGTGGTGCCAGCGGCGACGATCCGGACTGGTTCGCGCTGACGATCACCGGCCACGACGCGGCGGGCGACGCCACCGGCACCGTCGATTTCCACCTGGCCGACTACCGGTTCGCGGACAACAGCCTCGACTACGTCGTCACCGACTGGACGCTCGTCGACCTGAGCGCGCTCGGTACGGTGTCGAGCCTCACGTTCTCGCTGAGCTCGTCCGACGTCGGTGATTTCGGCATGAACACGCCGGCGTATTTCGCGCTGGACAACCTGTCGGTGGCCGCCGTACCCGAGCCGTCGACGTGGTGGATGATGGGTCTGGGTCTCGCCGCCCTCGGGTTTGCCGCCCGGCGTCGCAGCGCCTGACGTCCATCCGCCGTGCGTGCGCCGGCGCTTCTCGCGGAGCGCCGGCGGGCCGCGGCATTTCGTCCACGCCCGAACTGCATCGCCGTGAACACCACCGCGGTCCGACGTCCGTTGTGCGTCGGTTTGCTGCTGGCCGGAATGGTCGCGCCCGGTCTCGCCCAGTCCCAAACCGATGAACCGCTGATCAAGGCGCGCGAAGCGATCATCACGGCACCGAGTGCCGACGGCACGCTGCGCACGACGCCCCACAGTGTGTCGGTGATCACCGCGGCGGACATCGCGCGCTCCACCGCCGCCAACGTGGTCGAGCTCCTGGGTCGGGAAGCGAACCTGAATCTGCAGAGCTTCTTCGGCAATGCGAAGAACGCCGGCGTCGACATGCGCGGCATGGGCGATACCGCCGGCAGCAACGTGCTCGTGATGGTCGACGGCGTGCGGTTGAACGAGCCCGATCTGTCGGGCGCCGACCTGTCGACGATTCCTCTGGATCAGATCGAGCGCATCGAGGTCGTCCGCGGTGGCGGCGCCGTCCGCTACGGCAACGGCGCCGTGGCCGGTGTCATCAACATCATCACGCGCGGCGCGCGGCCGGACGGCACCCACGGCGAAGTCTCGGCGCTGACCGGCTCCTACGGCACGACGGAACTGCGCGCGAATGCACGCACCGGTGCGGGGCCCTTTTCGATCGCCGCCAGTGCCAGCCGCGCCGACACCGACGGTTATCGGCAGAACGGCTATCTGAATTCCAGGGATGGTTCGGCCGAACTGCGGTGGAACCCGACCTTCGATACCGGCCTCGTCGATCTGTATTTCCGCGTGGCCCAGCACCGCGACGAGTACGGCCTGCCCGGGCCGGTGGACGCCGCTGCGTTCCGTTCCGATTCCGCCGCCCGTCGCGGCACCCAGGCACCGAACGACTACGGCAGCACCGAGGACACCCGCTACACGCTGGGCGGCAAGCTCGACTTCGCGCAGCTCGGGCAGACCACGTTCACCGCCACCCATCGCGACCGGAAGAATCCGTTCATCATGGGTTACAGCCCGATCATTCTTCCGGAAAACCAGATCGACAGAATCACCTCCAGACGCCACGATGTCTCCCTGCTGCACCAGTTGCCGTTTGCGGCTTTCGGCCACAACCACAGCCTACGTATCGGTGCAGACCTGCAGAACGCCGACTACGCGCGCCGCGAGAACGGCACCGACGTCGTCGACGCGTCGACACGGATCCTCGGCACCGCGGACACCCGCGCGTGGTTCGCGAACACCGTGCTGCAGGGGCCGGCCGGCCTCGCCTTCACGGGCGGCATCCGTGCCGATCGCTTCGAAACGACGCGGACGAGCGAGGTCTACAACCGCGAGTTCGTGCTGTTTCCGTTCCCCGCGCCGGTCGCCGGCAGCGAAGCCTATCGACTGCAAAGCCGCCAGGGTGGCCGGTGGAACAATCGCGCGGCGGAAGTGGGCCTGACCTGGCAGGCGACGCCCGCGCTCACCACATTCGTCAGCGCCACACGGCATTTTCGCAATCCGAACGTCGACGAACTGGTCAGCGCCGCCACGGACTTGCGCCCCCAGCATGGCCGCACCGAGGAACTGGGCGCGCGCTACACGCCGACCGATCGGCTGGAACTGGCGGCCACCGTGTTTCGCATGCGCATCCACGACGAGATCTACTACGGACTGACGCCGGGCGGGTTGCAGGAGAATCGCAACTACGGCAGCCCGACGCGCCGGCTCGGCGGCGAGTTCGAACTGCGATGGCGGCCGCTGTCGGCGCTGACCATCCGGGGCAACGTCGGCTACGTGGATGCCCGCTTCAGCGCATCGGATGCCCGCATTCCGCTGGTACCGCGCATCACCGCCAGCGCCGAGGTCGAATGGGCGCTGCGCGAATCGCTGCGCTGGGCGGTTTCCGTGCGCCACGCGGGCGAGCGTCTCGACGGCAACAATGTGGATGGTGAATCCACCGCCCCCGATCTGCCGGCCTACACCGTCTACGACACCGCGTTGCGCTGGGAGCACGGCAAGGTGCAGGTGACCGCCGGCATCCGCAACCTGTTCAACGAGATCTATTCGACCGTGGGTTACAGCGCCAGCTATTACCCGATGCCCGAAAGAAATTACTATCTGTCGGCACGGCTGCGGTTCTGACGCGAGGATCGGCGGCCCCCACCCAGCCCGGAAGGAGCCCGCCATGAGCGCCCACGAACACCTCCGCATCAATGGAATCCGCCTGTGGGATTCGCTCATGACACTGGCGAAGATCGGCGCCACGGACAAAGGCGGTGTGCGGCGCCTCGCGCTGACCGACCTGGACCGCCAGGGGCGTGACCTCGTGACCGGCTGGTGCCGCGAAGCGGGGCTCGATGTCACCGTGGACCGCATCGGCAACATCTTCGCGCGCCGCGCCGGGACCGATCCGACCCGCGCGCCGGTCATGTCCGGCAGCCACATCGACACGCAGCCGTCCGGCGGCAAGTTCGACGGCAACTACGGCGTGCTGGCGGCCCTCGAAGTGATCCGCTCCCTGAACGACCAGAACATCCGGACCGCCGCGCCGCTCGAAGTGGCCATCTGGACCAACGAGGAAGGCACCCGCTTCCAGCCGGTGATGATGGGCTCCGGCGTGTTCGCCGGTGTCTTCGATCTGCAGGACACGCTCGGCAGGAAGGATCTCGACGGACTCACCGTCGGCGACGAACTGGCCCGCATCGGCTACGCCGGCACCGCCGAATGCGGGGGCCGCCCGGTCGGTGCCTATTTCGAGGCCCACATCGAACAGGGGCCGGTACTGGAAGACACCGGCACGACGATCGGCGTCGTGACCGGCGTGATGGGCCTGCGCTGGTTCGAAGTGACGGCGGTCGGACAGGATTCCCACGCCGGCCCGACGCCGATGCGATTGCGCAAGGACGCCATGCTCGCCGCCGCGAAGATGGTGCAGGAGGTCCACCGCATCGCCAACGACCATGCGCCCCACGGCCGGGGCACCGTCGGCACGCTGTCGGTGAAGCCCAGTTCGATCAACGTGGTGCCGGGGGAAGTGAAGTTCACCGTGGACATCCGGCACGCGGAAGGCCCGGTGCTCGACGCGATGGAGGCGCGACTGCGCACTGCCTGCGTCGACATCGGCAACGAAACCGGCACCACGCTCACGGTCCGGCCCGTATCGGCCTTCACACCGACGGCGTTCGATCCCGCATGCATCGGCGAAGTCCGCTCCGGTGCGGCGCGGCTGGGCTACCGCCACATGGACATCGTCAGCGGCGCCGGCCACGACGCCGTCTATGTCGCACGCCTCGCGCCGACCGCGATGATCTTCGTGCCCTGCGAAGGCGGCATCAGCCACAACGAGATCGAGAACGCCACGCCGGAACACCTCGAGGCGGGCTGCAACGTGCTGCTGCAGGCGATGCTGGGCCGGGCCGGCTAGAAGGCGCAACGATTGAATACCGCCGACCCCGCCTTCTAGGCGTTCACTTTTCATTGATGTTCACGTATCGTGAACGTAGCTGAATAGTGAACACATGAACGCAGAAGATCCCGAGATTCGCGCGCGCGAAACCGTCGACCGCACCGTCGAAGCCCTGGCTGGGCTCGGCCTCACGGCCGTCGTCCGCAAACTGCCTGGAAAACTGGCTGATCAGGGGGCCGACGCCTGCCTGAGCATCGGAAAGGGCGCTCATCAGATCGACTACATCGTCGAAGCCAGGACCACGCTCACCCCGGCAACCGTGGGCGGCGCAATCGCGAAGCTTCACCAAGTGGCCGCGGGAACCGGACGACGCCCGTTGCTCGTCGCAGGCCATGTCACCCCTCCTTTGGCGGAAACGCTGCGAGGTCTGGATCAACAGTTCGCCGACACCGCTGGCAACGCCTATCTGAACGGCCCCGATCTCCTTGTATTCGTGACGGGCCGAAAGCCCGCACAACAGGCGACGGCTGTTCGACCGGCCAGGGCGGTTTCCACAGCAGGAGTCAAGGTGTTGTTCGCGCTGCTGTGCGACCACACTCTTGCGCAGCAACCACAACGCATCATTGCCACGGCAGCCACTGTCGCACTCGGTGCTGTCCCGGCCGTGCTGGCAGACCTGGAGCAGCGCGGACATCTGATCGCGCTGCCGAAAGGTCGACGCCTCCAGGCCACTCGGCGATTGCTCGACGAATGGGCCCTGATCTACGCGCGCACCGTTCGCCCGAAAACACTTCAAACGACTTATGTCACACCGAGATTCCGGACTTGGTCCGACTGGAACGTGCATGCCCCCGATGTGCTGTGGGGCGGTGAGCCGGCAGCGAACCTTCTGGTAAAGCATCTGCGCCCCGGCATCCTGACCCTCTATACGGAAAAACTGCCGCCGCGGTTGCTGCTGGAGCTACAGGCAGTGCCGGCCGGACCACTGGCGCGAGACAATCTGCTCGAGGTTAGAAAGCCGTTCTGGGGCACGACGCCCCAACCTCCAGCACGCCCCGACAGCGTGCATCCCGTACTGGTCTATGGCGACCTGCTCGCAACGGGCGATGGTCGATGCATCGAAACAGCGGCGATGGTGTATGACCAGCACCTCGTTCGACTTTTCCCAAGAATCTGATCTGAGCGTTCAGGCTGAAGTGATCGATGCCGTGAACGCACACGCCGATCGCTTCGGATTCCCGACGCTCATCGTCGGCGCCTTCGCTCGCGACCTGCATCTGCTCTACCGTCTGGGCATCGATACGCAGCGCAAGACTGAAGACGTCGACATCGCGTTGGCGATTCCCGACTGGCGGGTGTTCGATGAGCTGCAGAAGAGCCTGATCGGCGCCGGCTTCAGCGCGGCACCTGCCACTGCCCCCTATCGACTTCGGCATCCCAATGGCCTGCCGGTCGATCTGATTCCGTTTGGTGGCATCGAGACCGAGGCGCGGCGGATCGAATGGCCACCCGATCGCACCATCGTCATGGAGACCTTCGGATTTCGTGAATCTGTCGATGACGCGCATTCGGTCCTGCTGCCCGGCAACGTCAACGCGCGCGTCGTGTCGCTGCCCGGCTTGGCACTGCTGAAGCTGATCTGCTGGCAAGAACGTCACTACCTCGCACCTCGCAAGGACGGGCGTGACTTCGACCTGATCGTGCGGAACTATCTTGACGGAGACAACCGCGATCGCCTGCTGACGCGCTTTGTCACATGGACCGAAGCGGCCGACTTCGACTACGAGACTGCCGGTGCACGCCTGCTCGGGCATGACATCGGTGCGCTGCTCGACGCGGCAGGCCGTGCCCGGGTGAAGCATCTCATCGACGAACAGCTTTCGGGCGCAACCGCAGGAACACTGAGCAACCACATGAATCCATCCCCATCCGATCCTGCTCGTGCGCAAGCACTTTTGGCTGCTCTGCGCCGCGGTCTCGATGCCTCCAAAGACGCGTGATCAACCGGCGCACGCCTTGCCTCACGCGCGTCGCTCGTCGATCTCCCGCGTCAGCCATTCGACGAACGCCCGCACCGGCGGATGCCGCTCGCGGCCCGGCACGCCCAGCGCCGAATAGGCGGCACCGGGCACACGGATTTCCGGTCGATACGGGACCAGCAACCCGCTGCGCACGCTGTCCGACACCATCACCGAACTCGCCAGCACCAGCCCCTGGCCGGCAATGGCGGCCTGCAAAGCGTAGTACTCCTCGTCGTAGGCGCGCACCGGCGTCGCGCCCACCCGATCGTCTTCGCCGGCCATCGCGCACCAGGCCTGCCAGCTCGTGTCGTACAGCGACGAATCCTTCCAATGCACGGTGATCCGCGGCGGCGCGCCGTCGGCGACCGATGCCACCAGGGCCGGCGCACCGTAGACACCGAATGTCTCGGCGAGCCGGCAATGGCAGTGCAGTCCGGGATAGTCGCCCTGCCCGTAGCGGATCACGAGATCGACGCTGGCATCGTGCTGCAGATCGACCAGCGCCGTGGACGTGTCGAGCCGCACGGCGATCTGCGGATGTGCGTCGTGGAACCGTCCGATCCGCGGAATCAGCCACAGCGCCGCGAACGACGGCGTCGTGGACACCGTCAGATTGCCGGCGCTCAGGCCGGGCCGAAGCGCGTCGATGGTCTGCGTCAGATCCAGCAGCGCACCATGCAGACTGACGAACAACCGCTCGCCGGCCGGCGTCAGGCGCACGCCGCGCGGCAACCGTTCGAACAACGCGACGCCCAGCCAACCTTCGAGACTTCTGACCTGATGGGACACCGCCGTCGGTGTCACCGACAGTTCGTCGGCCGCGTCCTTGAAGCTGAGCCGGCGCGCCGCGGACTCGAACGTACGCAGCGCAGCCATCGGAAGGGAAGCGAACATGGGAGGGATGAATCCGATTCAGCCTGCCGCAAGGAGGATCATTTGTCGCGCGCGGACCGGTACCCCACAGTGGATCTCCATCGAACCTGCCTCCGGAGACCACCGTGATCAACGCCACCACCGAAGCCCCGAAGCACCAGCTGATCCTCGTCGGCAGTCCGCGGCGCACGGGCAATTCTGCCACCC
>JAHCKV010000210.1 GCA_026125595.1 Burkholderiales bacterium
AAGACGGCCGCACCGGCACGATCCGCGCCGATGTGCGGATCCGCGACATGGCCGGCGTGGCCGCACCGGCACCGCAGCGGGCCGCCGCCTGAGACACCGGAGCCTCGACCTGCCATGAGCGCACGCGACCCGGAACCCGGCCGCCGTATCGGCGACACGCTGCTGCAGGTTCAGCACATCTCGCTGGCGTTCGGTGGCGTCAAGGCGCTCACCGATATCAGCTTCGATGTCCGCGAGCACGAAATCCGCGCGATCATCGGCCCCAACGGGGCCGGCAAGAGCTCGATGCTGAACTGCATCAACGGCGTGTATTCGCCGCAGCAGGGCGAGATCCGCTTTTCCGGATCGACGTTCCGGAAGATGGATCCGCACAAGGCCGCGACGATGGGCATCGCGCGGACGTTCCAGAACATCGCGCTGTTCAAGGGCATGAGCGTGCTCGACAACATCATGACCGGCCGCAATCTGAAGATGCGCTCCAACCTGCTGGCGCAGGCGCTGTACATCGGCCCGAACCGCCAGGAAGAGCTGGCGCACCGCGAGAAGGTCGAACAGATCATCGACTTCCTGCAGATCGAATCGGTGCGCAAGACACCGGTCGGTCGCCTGCCGTACGGCGTGCAGAAGCGGGTCGAGCTGGGCCGCGCGCTCGCCGCCGAACCGCGGCTGCTGCTGCTGGACGAGCCGATGGCCGGCATGAACATCGAAGAAAAACAGGACATGTGCCGGTTCATCCTCGACGTGAACGACGAGTTCGGCACCACCATCGTGCTGATCGAGCACGACATGGGCGTCGTGATGGACATCTCCGATCGCGTGGTGGTGCTCGACTACGGCAAGAAGATCGGCGACGGCACGCCGGCCGAAGTCCGGGCGAACCAGGCCGTCATCGACGCCTATCTCGGGGTATCCCACTGACATGCAGTTCTTCTTCGAAGTGCTCATCGGGGGTCTGCTGGCGGGCGTGATGTATTCGCTGGTCGCGCTCGGCTTCGTGCTGATCTACAAGGCGTCCGGCGTCTTCAATTTCGCGCAGGGCGCGATGGTGTTCTTCGCGGCGCTCACGTTCGTCGGCGTGCAGGAGAAGACCGGCCTGCCGTTCTGGGCGGTGCTGCCCATCACGCTGGCCGTGATGGTGCTGCTGGGCATCCTGACCGAGCGGATCGTGCTGCGGCCTCTCGTGAACCAGCCGCAGATCACGCTGTTCATGGCAACCATCGGGCTCGCGTTCTTCATCGAAGGGCTGGCCCAGTTGATCTGGGGCACGGAGGTCCGCCGGCTCGACCTGGGCATCCAGGACGAACCCATCGCCGTGATGATGGACAACTTCGACATGATGGTGAGCAGCTTCGACGTGACGGCGGCCGTCGTCGCCGGCGTGCTGGTCGCCGTGCTGGCCGTGTTCTTCAACAAGACCCGCATCGGCCGCGCGTTGCGCGCCGTCGCGGACGACCATCAAGCCGCCCTCGCAGTCGGTATTCCGCTGAAGCAGATCTGGGCCATCGTGTGGTCCGTCGCCGGGTTCGTCGCACTGGTCGCGGGGCTGCTGTGGGGTGCCCGCAACGGCGTGCAGTTCGCGCTGACCTTCGTTGCGCTGAAGGCGCTGCCGGTGCTGATCCTCGGCGGCTTCGAATCGATCCTCGGTGCCATCGTCGGCGGGTTGATCATCGGCGCCGCCGAGAAGCTCGCCGAGGTCTACCTCGGCCCGATGGTCGGCGGCGGCATCGAGGGCTGGTTCGCGTACATGCTCGCGTTGCTGTTCCTGCTGGTGCGCCCGGAAGGCCTGTTCGGCGAACGCCGCATCGATCGCGTCTGAACCCACCGCTCCCCACCTCCCTGCCCCCACCATGCTGTATCGCGAAGCCGGCCAGTTCCGAACGTCCTATGCCGCCGATCAGCAGCTGCTGCCGATCCGGCAGGACCGCATCCTCATGGCCGTGCTGCTGGCGGTCGCGTTCGTCGGCGTGCCGCTGTTCGCGTCCGACTACTGGCTCACTGCGCTGCTCACGCCGTTCCTGGTATTCGCGCTTGCGGCCCTGGGACTGAACATCCTCACCGGCTATGCCGGGCAGTTGTCGCTGGGCACCGCCGCGTTCATGGCCGTCGGTGCGTTCGCCGCGTACAACTTCCAGCTGCGCGTGCCGGGCATGCCGATCCTCGGCAGCTTCGTGCTGGGCGGACTGACGGCGGCCGTGGTCGGCGTCGCGTTCGGACTGCCGAGCCTGCGCATCAAGGGCTTCTATCTGGCGGTCGCCACGCTGGCGGCGCAGTTCTTCATTCCGTGGCTGCTGGTGAAGGTGCCCTGGTTCACGAACAACAGTTCGTCCGGCGTCATCACGTCCCAGCCCATCGTCATCCTCGGCTACGTGTTCGACACGCCCGGAAGCAAGTATCTGCTGGTGCTGGCGATCGTCGCACTGATGGCGCTGGCGGCGAAGAATCTCGTGCGCAGCCGCATCGGGCGCGCCTGGATGGCCGTGCGCGACATGGACGTCGCCGCGGAAGTGATCGGCATCCGGATCATGCGCACCAAGCTGATCGCGTTCGCGGTCAGCTCGTTCTATTGCGGCGTGGCCGGTGCGCTCTACGCCTACGCGTATCTCGGCAGCGTCGAGCCCGATGGCTTCAACCTCGATCTGTCGTTCCGGATCCTGTTCATGATCATCATCGGCGGGGTCGGCAGCATCCTCGGGTCGTTCCTCGGCGCGGCGTTCATCACGCTGCTGCCGATCTTCCTCGACGTGCTGCTGGTCGATGGTGCGCTGGCGCTCGGTCTGAATCTGCCGTCCGGCGCGACGTCGATGGTGCAACTGGTGGTGTTCGGCGCGCTGATCATCTTTTTCCTGATCGTCGAGCCGCACGGGCTCGCACGACTGTGGCAGATCGGCAAGGAGAAACTGCGGCTATGGCCGTTTCCATATTGATGTATGCGCGGCCGGGCATCCCGGCGTTCATGCATCGGACGCGACCCGAGGGGCGCGCGACAACACGAGGAGGAGCGACATGAAGACGTGGATGCGGATCCTGGCGGGTGCCACCGCACTGGTCATCGGTGCCGGCGCCGTGGCGCCGGTGGCGGCGCAACAGCCCAACACGCAGTTCATCGGCATCACCGGCTATCGCGTCGGACCCTACGGCGCCAACGGTGCGGCGTTCTTCGGCGGCTTCATCGACTACCTCAATCTCGTCAACGAACGCGACGGCGGCGTGAACGGCGTGAAGCTGTCGTGGGAAGAATGCGAGACCGAATACAACAACGCCAAGGGCGTCGAGTGCTACGAGCGCCTCAAGACCCGCGCCGGCACCGGTCCGACGGCGATTCACCCGATGTCCACCGGCATCACCTATGCGCTGATGGAAAAGGCGCCGACCGACAAGATCCCGCTGATCACGTTCGGCTACGGCCGCACCGACGCCACGGACGGCCGCGTGTTCCCGTGGGTGTTCCCGCTGATGTCCAACTACTGGGATGCCGCGACCGGCATCGTCAAGTTCATCGGCGACAAGGAAGGCGGCGATGCGAAGCTCAAGGGCAAGAAGATCGCGTTGCTGTACCACGACTCCGCCTACGGCAAGGAACCGATCCCGGTACTGGAGGCGGAGGCCACGAAGCTCGGTTTCGAGCTGAAGACCATTCCGGTGCCGCATCCGGGCAACGAGCAGCAATCGCAATGGCTGCAGATCCGCCAGTACAAACCCGACTGGGTGATCCTGTGGGGCTGGGGCGTGATGACCGCGACAGCGCTGCAGACCGCGCAGAAGACCGGCTATCCGCGCGAGAAGATGGTCGGCAACTGGTGGGCCGGTTCCGAGATCGATACCGTTGCCGCGGGCCCCGCCGCCACCGGCTACTACGCGGCGAGCCTGAATCTCGCGGGCAAGAGCTATCCGGTGACGAAGGATGTCGAGAGCATCGTCTACAAGAAGGCGAACAAGGGCAGCAAGGCCGAGCTGGTCGGCACCGTGCTGTGGAACCGCGGCGTAGCCGCGGCGATGTTCACCGTCGAAGCCGTGCGTACCGCGCAGGCGAAGTTCGGCAAGAAGCCGCTTACCGGCGAACAGGTCCGCTGGGGCATCGAGAACCTCGATCTGAACGCCGCGAAGCTGAAGTCCCTGGGCTTCGACACGATGCTGCCGCCGCTGAAGCTGAGCTGCGAAGACCACGGCGGCAGTGGCCAGGTGCGCTTCCAGCAGTGGGACGGCAAGGAGTGGAAATCGGCGTCCGACTGGATGAAGGGCGATACCGTGCTGGTGCGCAAGATGATCGAAGAATCGGCCGCCAAGTACGCCACCGAGAAGGGCATCAAGGCCGGCTGCCTGCCGGGTTGAGCGCGCCCCCTGCGACGAGAGGATGACGTGACCGCGACCGCACACCCCGCGACGGATGCCACCGCGCCGCTGCTCGCGATCAACAATATCGAGGTCATCTACGACCACGTCATTCTCGTGCTGAAAGGCGTGTCGCTGGCGGTACCGGAAGGCAAGATCGTGGCCTTGCTCGGGGCCAACGGCGCCGGCAAGACCACGACGCTGAAGGCGATCTCGAATCTGCTGGCCTCGGAACGAGGCGACGTCACCAAGGGCGGCATCGAGTATCGCGGCGAGCGCATCGATCGGCTGAATCCGTCGGAGCTGGTCAAGCGCGGCGTCGTGCAGGTGATGGAAGGCCGGCACTGCTTCCAGCATCTGACCATCGAAGAGAACCTGATGACCGGCGCGTTCACGCGGTCGGCATCGCGCGCCGAGATCCGGCAGGACCTCGAAAAGGTCTACACGTACTTCCCGCGGCTGAAGGTGCGCCGGACGAGCCAGTCCGGCTACACCTCGGGCGGCGAACAGCAGATGACCGCCATCGGCCGGGCGTTGATGGCGAAACCGCGGATGATCCTGCTCGACGAACCTTCGATGGGCCTGGCACCGCAGGTGGTCGAGGAAATCTTCGAGATCGTCCGCGACCTCAACGGCCGCGAAGGCGTGAGCTTCCTACTGGCCGAACAGAACACGATGGTGGCGCTGCGTTACGCCGACTACGGCTACATCCTGGAAAACGGTCGCGTCGTCATGGAAGGGGCGGCCGAGCAACTGCGCAGCAACGAGGACGTGAAGGAGTTCTACCTCGGGCTGTCATCGGCCGGACGCAAGAGCTTCCGTGACGCGAAGCACTACCGGCGGCGCAAGCGCTGGCTGGCCTGACGCGTCCGACCCCGCAAAAGGTGAAGCCGTGAAAAAGTATCTCGACGATCTCGAAACCCGTTCGCCCGCCGTGCGCGAGCACGGACAGTTCAATCAGCTGCGCGACCAGCTCGACAATGCGAAGCGCAACGCGCCGTATTTCACGAAGCTGCTGGCGGATATCGCGCCGCACGACGTGCCCGATCGCGCCGCGCTGGCGAAGCTGCCGGTCACGCGCAAGTCCGATCTGATCGCGCTGCAGAAAGCGAACCCGCCGTTCGCCGGCATGACGGCCGTTCCACCGAAGCAGCTGGGCCGGATCTTCGCGTCACCGGGGCCGATCTACGACCCCCAGGGCAACAGCGAAGACTACTGGGGCTTCGCGCGGGCGCTGTTCGCCGCCGGGTTCCGCGAAGGCGATCTGGTGCACAATACATTCTCGTATCACTTCACGCCGGCGGGATTCATGATGGATCTCGCGGCGCAGGCGATCGGGTGTCCGGTGTTTCCGGCGGGCATCGGCCAGACGGAACTGCAGGTGCAGACCATCGCCGACCTGAAGCCGGCCGGCTATGTCGGCACGCCGTCGTTCCTGAAGATCCTGATCGAGAAAGCCGACGAGCTGAAGCTCGACATCTCGAGCATCCGGAAGGCCGCCGTCAGCGGCGAGGCCTTCCTGCCGCCGGTGCGCCAGTTGCTGGCCGACCGTGGCATCGACGGCTACCAGAGCTACGGCACCGCCGATCTCGGCCTGGTGGCCTATGAATCCGAAGCGCGCGAGGGTCTGATCACCGACGAAGGCGTGATCCTCGAGATCCTGCGGCCCGGTACCGGTGACCCGGTGGCCGAAGGGGAAGTCGGCGAAGTCGTCGTGACCACGCTGACCCACGCCTATCCGCTGATCCGGTTCGCCACCGGCGATCTGTCGGCGGTGCTGCCGGGGCCCAGCCCCTGCGGACGCACCAACCTGCGGATCAAGGGCTGGATGGGCCGCGCCGACCAGACCACCAAG
>JAHCKV010000211.1 GCA_026125595.1 Burkholderiales bacterium
CATTTCACCGCGTGCGGCGAGGCCCGACACCACGACGACCGGCGTCGGGCAACGTTCCATGATGCGCCGGGTCGCCTCGAAGCCGTTCATGTTCGGCATGTCGATGTCCATGGTCACCACATCGGGGCGCACGCGGCACACGGCCTCGACGGCCGATTCACCATCGACCACCGTCGCCACCACGGACAGGTGCGGATCGGATCCGAGAATATGTACCAGCAGATCCCGCGTGACCGGTGAATCCTCGGCCACGAGAACCCGGATGGGAGCCGGTCCGGACGACCGCTTCACAACAGCCGCCGCACGGCTTCGAGCAGATCGCTCTGCTCGAAGCGGGATTTGACGAGGTACGCATCGGCACCCGCCTCGATACCGCGATCGCGATCTTCCGGCGAGCCCAGAGTCGTTACGAGGATCACCGGCAGGTCGGCCAACCCGCGGTCCGCGCGGATCCGCGCCGTCAGCTCCAGTCCGCCCATGCGCGGCATCTCCACGTCGGACACGAGCAGGTCGAACCCGCCGCGCTGCAACGTCGCGTAGGCGTCGGCGCCGTCCACACAGGTCACCACGTCGTAGCCGGCCGACTCGAGAATGTTCTTCAGCAGCATTCTCGACGTGATCGAATCCTCGGCGACCAGGATCGAGCGCCTCGCCGTCGCGATCGGAACGGGGTCGGCAATGGGGGCGAGCGCCCCGCCGAGTTTCATCGCGGAACGCAACAGGTCCGGCACATCCAGGATGGGCACCGTTCGCCCGGTGCCGAGTACCGCAGCGCCGACGATATTGCGCACGCGCGACAGCTGACGGCCCAGCGGTTTCGCCAGAACTTCCTCTTCGCCGACGATCTCGTCCACGCGCAGTGCGGCGCGCACGTCGCCGGATGCCACGACCACGAGCTGGGCGAATCGCGACACCGACACTTCCCGCGGCAGTTCGAGCAGATCGGCCAGATGCACGAGCGCGATGGTGGAACCACCCCATTGCACGGTGTCCCGGCCTTCCACCGTCACGACGGCTTCGGCCGGCCACCGCAGTGCCTGCTCCACATGGGTCGTCGGCAGCACGAACGACGCGTTGCCGATCTGGACCCGCACGCCGCGGAACGTCGCGAGTGTCGGTGGCAGAACGATCCGGAACGTCGTGCCGTGACCGGTTTGGCTCTCCACCGCCACGGAACCGCCGAGCGCCTCCACCTTCTCCTGCACGATCGCGAGACCGAGGCCGCGCCCCGAGATGTCCGTGATGACAGGGCGCGTCGTGACCCCCGACCGGAACACCAGCGACAGCGGATCGCGGACGACCTCCCGGCCCGATCCCGGAGCTTCGGGCACGAGTCCGATGCTGCGGGCCGCCGCTTCCACCTGCGCAACGTCGATACCGGCGCCGTCGTCGGCGATGGCAATCTCGATCCGACTGCCGTCGCGTTGGCGCACGGTGCACCGAATCGAGCCGCGTTGCGGCTTGCCGACTTTCACGCGCTGCTCCGGCGGCTCGATTCCATGGTCCACGGCATTGCGCACCAGATGGATCAGCGGATCGCGGACGGCTTCCAGCAGCCGCCGGTCGAGTTCGATGTCGGCGCCACGGATCACCAGATCCACGTCCTTCTCCTGGCTGCGCGCCAGATCGCGCACCAGCTTCGGCAGCACATCGAGAATCGACGACACCGGCAGCATCGAGGCCCGTTTCAGCTCGTCCAGCAGACCATCGACCATCGCATCCAGCGCGCGGCTGTCGTGCGCTACGGCGACGGCGAGCGCATTCAGCCGTGTTTCGATCGTGCCGAGATAGCCGTGCTCCCGTAGCAGAAGATCATGCGCCCGATGGTGCGGCTCGGCGATCGGTCCCTCGTCCGGATGCGCTGCCGCCGCGACCGCATCCGTCACGCCCTTCGACGCGCGTAGCGCGGCGAGGCCATGGCCGCGCTCACGCGCGCGCAGAGCCAGCGCATCGACGATGTCCCGCAACTCCGCAGCACGTTGCTCGGCCGTGAACTTGGCGCCGAGCAACCCTTCCGCCTGTCGCAGCAATCCGTCGAGCCGCGCCGCGGACACGCGTACCGTGTGATCGGCAGCGGCCGGCCGCTCGCCGACCTCGACCACGCGAGCAGGCGAAGAAGCGGCAGCGTCGTCGACTGGCGGAGGCCGGACCGGCACTGCGGCTTCGGCGCCGTCCAGCCGCTGCAGAAGCGTGTCGAGCGCGATGCGCGGCGCACCCCCGCGCAGCAACCCATCGAGTGCGTCAACGGCTTGATGGAGCAGATCGAACCAGCCGACGGGCCATTCGCCCGATCGCGCCTTGAGTTTCGCGAACATGCCCTCCAGCCCCTGGCAAAGGGCCTCGACGTCGCGGCTGTCCACCGCACGGGCCGCGCCCTTCAGGCTGTGGGCGCCGCGGAAAACGGTCTCGATCAGCGTGACGCGCTGCACCGGGTCCGTCGCGCGTTCCAGCTCGACCAGCCCGGACGACATCGCGCGCACGTGCTCGTCCGCCTCGCCCCGGAAGGTGGCAAGCAACCGTTGCCGGAATGCGCGCTCCTTGTCGTCCACGGATGCGATCCGCCGGGCGCTCAGGTCCGGTACCGGCCGACGAGCCGGTTCAGCTGCAGGCCCAGCTCCTGCAGGTTCTGCGCCGCGCTCTCGCTCTGCCGGGTGCCGGCGACGTTCTGCAAGCTGGCCTGGCGGATGTTCTGCATCGCCAGCGCCACCTGATCCATGCCGACCATCTGTTGCTGCGCCGACGCGGCGATCTGCGCGGCAGCCCGGGCCGCTTCGTCGATGCTGCCGGCCAGTGCGCCGATGGTCTCGCGGGTCTGCGTCGACAGCCGGACACCCGATTCCA
Organism: Burkholderiales bacterium; assembly: GCA_026125595.1. GTDB lineage: Bacteria > Pseudomonadota > Gammaproteobacteria > Burkholderiales. Next base: position 2,842 of record JAHCKV010000211.1, read on the forward strand.
CCGCCTTGCTGCCCTGCTCCGCCGCCAGCACCGCAGCACCGGTCGCCTTCTGGATATCGCCGAGCAATGCGCGCACCTGCGCAGTCGCCTGCTTCGACTGGGTCGCGAGACTCTTCACTTCCTGCGCCACAACGCCGAAACCCCGGCCGTGCTCGCCGGCCTTGGCGGCCTCGACCGCCGCATTGACGGCCAGCACGTTGGATTGTTCTGCGAGATCGTTCACCGTCGCGATGATCTCGCCGATGGCCTGACTCCGCTCGCTCAATCGCACGATGCTCTCGGCGATCGCGTTCATCTGAAGCCGGATGCGCTGCATCGACTCGATCGATTCCTCGACCGATCGCAGTCCGCCCTGCGAAATCTGCGCTGTCCTCTGCGCGCTGTCGGAGACGTAGCGCGCCTTGTCGGTCGATTGCTGGGCCGTCTGCTTGACTTCCTCGACGGTGATCGTCGTCTGGCTCACGGCCGTCGCCGTTTCCTGCGATCCCGCAGCCACCTGCGCCGTCGTCGCAACGATCTCGCCCGCCGACGCGGCCAGCACGCTGGCGCCCTCGCCGAGCTGCCGCGTCACGTCACGCAGGTTGTCCACCATCGTCGCGAACGCGTTGCCCAGCACATCGCGGTCCGATTGCGGCGCGCTCTTCACGGTGAGATCGCCGGCGGCGATCTGTTTCGCGAGCCCGGCCATCGTCTGCAGATTCCGCGTCATGGCGCCGAACGCCTGGGCCAATGCGCCGACTTCGTCGCGCCGCGCGGCGGTGGTGATGCCGACCGACAGATCGCCGGCCGCGATCTGCTCGGCCGCCGCGGTCAACTCGCGCAGCGGTCTGGCGATGTTCCGCGTGATCAGCAGACCGACCACGCCGATCGCCAGGAAGGCGATCGGAATGCCGTACGCGATGACCGCCAGCGTGCGCTGCGCCTCCTCGGTTACCCGCTGGTCACGCTGCCGCAGCAGATCGGCTTCCTCGGCCTCCATGCCGGCGATCTGGCGCCGGATCTCGTCCATGGACTCCTTGCCTCGATTCGTCAGCATCGCGGCCGACGCGGCCTCGAAGCCCTGCGTGCGGCGCAGATCGATGACAGTCTGCAGGTCCGTCATCCGGCGCAGTATCAGCGGTTCGAGCGCGTCGAGTCGCCGTTGCTGACCGGGATTGTCGGCAGTCAGCCGGCGAACATCGGCCAGGATCTTGCCGATCGCCGCGGTCGCAGCCCGATGGGGCTCCAGATACTCGTCCCGTCCGGACAGCGTGTAGCCACGCTGCCCGGTCTCGGCATCCTGCAGCGCGGACAGCAGTTGGCCCAGCGTGTTCAGCACCACGTGGGTGTGGGACTTCAGATCACTGGTCCGGATCAGGTTGTTCGTGCTTCGATGGGCCGTGAACCCGATGATGACGACTACCGCGAGCGCGAGGGCGAATCCCCCACCGATTTTCGTGCCGACTGATCCGACCATTGCGGTTGTGCTCCCGTTGAGATTCCGTGATTCGCCGCGCGATCCCGGCTACCGACCGACTTCTTCGTGGACGACGAGCCGTGGATCCGCCAGCAGGGCCGTCGCATTCAACAGCGCGATGCCGTCGTCGGTGATGCCCTCGAGATGGCCGGCGATGGCGCCGAACGTCGCCGGGGCCGGCTGCACACTGCGCCGTTCGATGCTCCGAACGCCGGCGATGCGGTCGACGCGGATGCCGAACCGCAGATCGTCGTGATCGAGGACGATCACATGACTGTCGTCACCGTCGGCGCCCTGGTCGCCGGCCGGCAAGTCGAAGAATTGCGCGATGTCGATCACCGACAGAATGGTGCCGCGGACATTGACGATACCCCGCACGAATCGAGGCGTGCACGGCAGCGGCGTGAGCCCGTCCAGCGGATGCGCGGACCGGACGCTGGACGACGCGACGCCGTAGCGCGTGCGCGCGAGTTCGAACTCGACGATCTCCATGCGACCGTCGGATGCTTCGATGGTGACCGGTCGTGCCAACGCGTCCGCGCGCGCCCGCAGCATCCGCTGCGTCTGCGCCGCGTCCGGCGTCGCGGCGCGTTCGATGGCCTCCCGAACCGCGTCGAGGCGCCGGTGCAGCGCGGTCCAGTCGATCGTCGCTGCCGATCCATCCGTCATGGTGCGCTCCCGCCGGCGGTGGTCCGGATGATGTCCTTCAGGCGACCCACCGTGATGCCGTCGGCCTCGGGCATAACCTGTTCGCTGTGATAGCCGTTCAACGCCGACAACGCATTGCGGAAATGCCGCTCGGCGTCGTCGCGATGGCCTCGCCGTTGCGTCAACGCACCGAGCGCGAAGTGGGCGAGTGCGTAGTCCGGATCGAGATCGAGCGCGTGCTGCAGCGCGTCCACCGCTTCGTCCGGCCGCCGTCGCTCCTGCAGGATAGTCGCCAGAAGGTAGCACCAGTACGGGTCGGCGCGATCGGCCGCCATCGCCCGGCGACACCACTGCTCGGCATCGGCGAGATCTCCCCGGTCGGCGCGAAGCCGTGCGATCGATCCCATCACGATGGTGGGATCGGCCCGCCGGACTGCGCGCGGCATTCCCGGGGCATCCGGAATGCCGTTGGAATCCCCTGCCCGGGCTGCGACGAACGGGGCCACGGCTTCAGGCATCGCATGGGCCACCGGCGGCGCGGGGCGAACGGTGTCACTCGGCGGTTCGGCACGGCACAGGATGCCGGCGGACGAGAACGGGGCTTCGCGCAACCGCGATCCGGTCAGCAACGGCAGGTCCACCGGACTGACGGACAGCCAGCCACCGTCTGCCAGGCAATCGCCCAGCCGATTCATCATCGCGCCGGCACGGGCCCGCTCGAAGTACATCAGCACATTGCGGCAGAAGATCAGGTCCAGACCGTCCGTGCCGTTCGCGATCCACGGAAACGGATCCTCGACCAGGTTCAGCGGTGCGAATCGGACCAGGGCCTTGATGCGCGGACTGACCTCGGCGCCGTGGGCCGTGGGCCGGAACCAGCTCTCGCGGACACCCGGCGGTACGTCGCGGAACGACCACTGCTGATAGACGCCGCGCCGCGCCTTCTGCAGGAAGCGCGGGTTCAGATCGGTGGCGAGGATCGACAGATCCCAGGTGGACAGATCGGGAATCATCCGGGCGAACGCAATGGCGATGGAATACGGTTCTTCGCCCGTGCAGCAACCGGCGCTCCACACGCGAATCCGGCGCGACGCGCCTCGGCGACCGTAGATGAGTTCGGGCAGGATGTGCTGCTCCAGCTCCGAGAAGACTTCCCGATCGCGGAAGAAATAGGTCTCGCCGACGGTCACGTGCTGGATCAGGACGTCCAGCCGCTGGCGATCGAACGGCGTCGCAAGC
>JAHCKV010000212.1 GCA_026125595.1 Burkholderiales bacterium
GCGACGATCGGCGTTCGGATCCGGCAGTTCCGCCGGCACAGCGAAGTCGCGCGCGCGGATGCGCAACGGCGTGTGACCGATGCGCAGTCGCTCGCCGCCGCCCACTGGCGTGTTCGCGACGCGGCGCACCGGATCCAGCAGATGCAGTCCGTTGCGGCTGCCCAGGTCGACAGCGTGCAGTGCGCCGTCGGCGTCGCGCTCGACGCGCAGATGATGGGGCGCGACGTAGGGGTCGTCGACGATGACGTCGTTGTCGTACGCACGGCCGATGCGCACCGGCAAGTGGTGCAGCGTGATCCGGTGGGCGACGTCGCCGAGGCGCCCGAGGATCTCGACGTGGATCACTTCGTCCACGAGAACGCCTCCAGGTAGCGTCGCGCCAGTGCCAGGGCGTTCTCCAGCGCGATGCCGTCGACGCTGAGCGCACTGACCAGGCCCTCGGTGTCCTGATCGAGCGTCGCGAGCTTGACGCGCAGGTCGTACAGGCCTTCGAGGCGCTTGTAGCCGCGCAGGCAGATCGCGCCGCGCAGCGTGCCCGACGGCGTTGTCACATAGCGATCGTGGCAGCGAAACGGCGTGACGTCTTCGAACGTCGCGAAGGCACCGCCGCCGGCGGCGGAGTAGCGCCGCTCGTACAGCGTCGAGAAGCGCAGCGCACCGAGCGCACGGCCGGTGATCAGCTCGTGACGGAACTGCAGCCCGCCGCTGTACAGGCGCTCGCCGACGAACAGATCGCTCTGCGCGTCGCAGCTCTTGAAGACGATCTCGTAGGGACGAGTGCGGTCCGGATCGGAGCCGCCGCCCCAGCATCGCATGTACGGCCCGAGACTGTCGGGCACGGTGTAGCGACCGAGCGGACTCACCGGCAATGTCCGCCCGGCGATCGGGCTCAGGAAATCGTGCTGGCGATCGGTCAACTGCGCTTCGAGATCCTTGCGCAGCCGATCCCCGGCCGGGGGTGTCGGCGGCGCGCGGGACAGCAGCTCGCGGGCAAATCGAACCGGCACCACGAACGACAGCAGTTGACCGTTGCGCATCGTCGCCACGTTGATGCCGAACACGCGGCCGTCTGCGGTGACGGCCGGACCGCCGCTCATGCCGGGGTTGATGGCACCGGTGAAATTGAAGCGCTCGGTGAGCGTGTTTTCCTGCAGGCCGTTGTATGTGCCCTCGACGATGGTCAGGCCGAGGTCGAGCGGATTGCCCATCGAGAAACCGCGGTTGCCCTTGCGCAGATCGCCTTCATGGAGCCGGAACGCCGGCAGTTCGGTGCCGGTCATCCGCGCGACGGCCAGATCGTGCACGACATCGACTGCCAGCACCTGCAGCGGACCGTGGCTGCCGTCGCTGCGGACGAACTCCGCCGTGTAGCGTTCGGGTTCGAGCACCAGCAGCGACACGACGTGATAGTTGGTGACCAGCAGACCGTCCGACGTTGCGATCCAGCCGGAGCCGATGGCCGTCTGCGCCTGGGTGGTCCGGTGCAGGATCCGGATCTGCAGCAGCTTGTCGCGGGCACGATCGAACACGGCCCGCGCCTGGTCGGAGACTTCGGCGCCGATGCCGGCCTCCGGCACGGGCTGCGCAGCCGCCGCTCCGGTGAGCAGCAGACCGAGGACGGCGGCACACCGCAACAACATTCGCCGCAATGCGGCCACCCGCGAAGGCGGAACGGTCGGAATCAGAGACGCTCCCAGACCAGATCGCACTGTCGGGCAGTGGTCTTCTGCAGCAGGTCGATCAGCGGGAACGCCCGCTGGCGCAGGCTGACCGGAATCTCGCCGGTCTCCGGTTCGGGCATGTCGCCGGCCGCAGGTTTCGTTGCGACGGCCTGCTCCAGCCGGGCCAGCAGGTCGGGGACCTGGGCCGCGAGGGCGGCGCCGGGCACGTCACCGCTCTGGCCCATGGCCTTGAGCAGCGGCACGGCGTGCTCGGCGTTCATCAAGACCTGACCGGCCTTGCTGTCGAACTTGACGATCATGGAAGGGGCTCGCAGAGGCCGCGAAGCGCGGCAGCCCGATGGTACCCGGCCTCGGCAGCAGGCGGGTCGGCTTACTGGACGGGAAAGCCCAGGCCGAGCAGCTCGGCGTACAGCGAATTGCGGCGGGCGGTGATGTCGACCGGTCGCGACGCCCGGTATTGCTTCGCCTCTTCGACGGTGTAGGGCTTGAAGTCGACCGACAGCGAAGGGCCGGCGAAGGCCTTGACCAGCCACGTGGTCACCGCGGCGTTGCGGGCGTCGGACATGCCGGCCGTCATCAGTCCGGGCACCTGCATCAGGAATGCGCGGCCCTCCGGCAGCGTGACGAAATACCCGACCTGATCGGTGAACCGGGGGATGCCCTTCTGCGGCTTGCCGGTGCCGTCGACACCGTGGCAGCCGGAGCAATGCAGCAGATAGTCGTTGCGGGCACGGACGTCCTCGCCGCCGTCACCCGCCTGCGCGAACGCGCAGACGAGGGCGAAGGGCAGGGCGACGAGGCGACGGAACAGCATCGGCGGTTGCGACGGCGGGGCGTCCGGCGATCAGGCGTTGGCGACGCCGACGATGACCGACACCGTGCAGTGATACATCGTCTGCTTGTCGGCCATGCACCAGTTGATGTCGTTGTGCACGCCCATCCGGTAGGCCGGCCGTTCGCGCTCGTTGTAGTTGCACAGGCAGCGGCCGCAGGCGACCTTGCCGCAGCAGTCGTTGTAACTGACCAGATAGTCGCGGCCGTCCTTCGGGTTCTTGCAGGTGCCGACCCACGTGACCTTCGACGCTTCGGCGCCGGGCGGGCACGATGTGACCGAGCCGCCGCAGCACGTGCACAGGAAGCCGTCGAGCGCACAGTTGCGCCAGTATTCGCAGGTCTCCGCATCGTCGACCGGCGACACCTTGGCGGCGTGGGCGACACCACCGGAGCGGTCGAACGGCAGCATCGGCAGCGCGGCGCCGCCCACCAGCAGCGTGCCGACCTTGGCGAGCGTACTGCGACGCGAGGTCAGTTGCGCCGCCCGGCGGATCCGGCGCTCGGTGAAGCGGTCGATCCAGGTCTGGAGGATTTGCAGCAGCATGAGAGGTCTCCCTAGAGTAGCCGTCAGGCGGACTTGCCCGGTTGCGTTTCGGCGATGCGGTCCTGCTGCAGGTAGTCCTGCACGGAGGCGACACCGATTTCCTTGGCATTGAACAGGCTTTCGAGCTGTTCACGATTGTTGATGAGTCCCTTGGCGCGGATCACGCCTTTCTCGTCGAGCAACACGGCGTAGGGCAGCCGGCTCACGCGGAAGGTCATGCCGAGGTCGGCCGACAGCACGTAGGGAAACTGCGTCAGCCGCTGGTCGCGGTAGTGGGCCAGATGCTGCGTGGAATCACCGTCGCTGGCGAGCACCACCTCGAGCCAGCTCTTCTCGGCCTGGGCGGCGGATTTCAGGATCGGCAGCAGCTTCTTGCAGACCGGGCACGTGGGCGACTGGAAGAACACCAGCTGGCTGCGGGCGTGCTCGCCGCCGATCGTGATGTTGCCGCCGGCCAGCGTCGGGACGTCGAAGCGCGGCGACGCGTCGCCGAGCTTCGGGCCGGCGTCGGTGATCAGCGCACCCATCGGGGCCACGCGCTCGTACAGGATGCCGACCTGTCGGGCCAGCGCCCACAGCGCGACGATCACGCCCAGCATGAGCACCCACAGCAGGGCGTTGGAAATGGTGATGCTGGTCATCGGGTCAGGACCTTTCGTTGCCGGATGTCTCGACGCGTGCCATGCGGCTGGCTTGCCGCAACAGTTCGTCGGCCATCAGGTACAGCATGTAGAAGGCGAGCACGCCCACCACGAGGGTGATCGCGTCCAGCCACGAGAAACCGCGCTCGGCGGTCGGGCCCGTCACGGCCAGTGCGGCCCCGGCGAGCACCGCGTTGCGGATCACCAGCGCCCACGACAGCGGATGCGCGGCGCCGCCGCAACCGCAGTCGATGTAGCTGCGGCCCCGCCCCAGGTTGACGCCCATCGCGCCGGCATAGAGCAGGAACAGCGCGGCGACCGCCACCAGCGCCGGCGTGCGGGTCAGTGGCACCAGCAGCCCGATGCCGAGCAGCACTTCGATGGTCGGCAACGCCTTGGCGGCCGGGTCGAGCAGCGCCGCCGGCAGCAGCCGGTACGCCGCGAGCGACGACAGGAACGCGTTCGGCTCGGAGAACTTGTGCCACGCGGCGCCGAACAGGATCAGCGCCAGCGCACCGACGATGGTGCCGACCGCGGCGGGATCGGCGAGGAGGGCGGTGAGGTCCACGGCGATGACCGGCTCAGTGGATCTCGAGCTGGCTCGGGAATTCGCCGACCTGCACCGTGGCCTTGACCTTCGGCTGCTTGCCGGAAAGATCCATGATCACCAGCGAGGCTTTCTCGGCGTCGATCGCGTACAGCTTCTTGCCGTCCGTCGACACGCCGATGGCCGTCGACATGTGGCCCGCCGTCTTCACGACGCGCTTCTTGCTCGACAGGTCGTAGCCCCAGATCTCCTTGGCCGGATTCTTGTGGCTGCCTTCGCCGCCGCCCGCGTGCATCGGCACGTACAGCCGGCCGGTGCCCTCGTGCAGCGCGACGACCTGGTAGCCGCCCGGACGCCAGCCCTGCTTGCGCTCCGCGGCGGAGACCAGCGACCACTTGCCGGCCGCGACGGCCTTGTCGCCGCCGAAGTCGATCGACACGACGTTGCCGGTGAAGCTGACGAAGTGATAGACATCGCCAGTGGCTTCGCCCTGGATGAACAGCGCATCGGCGTCCGCGTCGAACAGCGGTTCGGACGCGGTGCGCGTCGCGGCGCTGCCGTCGTTGCCGAGCGTGATCAACTGCACGGTGCCGTCGCCGCACAGCGTGCCGAACTTGTTGGGGTTGGACTTGACCGGGTAGATCGCCCAGCAGCCCGGGGTGGCGATCTCGGACACGACCTTTTTCGCGGCCAGATCGACCACCTGCACCGACGTGGCGGGCGTTGCGTTCTGCACGATCAGCCAGCGGTCGGACAGCTGGGTCAGCAGGTATTTGTAGTTCAGCGCCATCGCGCGCTTTTCGCCGATGGGGATCTCGTACTTGAAGCGCAGCGTCGTGGCGTCCCAGACTTCGACGATGTCGGTCCGGTTGCCGCGCTGCCCGCGGTCGTAGTAGCCGGTGGCGATGAAGACCTCGGTGCCGTCCTTCGACAGCTTGCTCTGCCCGGTGAAGCCGGTGCCGATGACGCCCTGGTACTTGCCGGTATCGCCGTCCACCACGTGCAGCTTGCCGTCGGCGATGTGCATGATGGCGATGTCCGGGATGTAGATCCGGTTCTTCGCCTTGATCGCCGGTTCGCTGGTGAGCGTTTCGACCGGCAGTTGCGCGAACGCGGCACCGGCCTGGCTCAAACCGGCCAGCGCGGCGATCAGCGCTCCTTTGCGAAGGGCATAGCGTACGGCCTTCATCGTCGTCTCTCCCTTGGGTGGCTCGCCGCGGGCGTGGCACCCGCGAAAACACCGGTAGCGTACTCCCGTCCACGGTGTATCGTTATCAAAAATCGGCAGGGCCATGTGATGGTCGCAGGTGCTGCCGTCGGGCACGAAGTTCGCAGTTCGAAACCGCGGTTTTGACGAGTCACACGAACGCTCCACGCCACGCCCTCGATCCGTCCATATGACCACGGGATCCACCGCCTCCGCATCCGCGCCGTCGCAGTGCGCAAATCCTGCCGAGGGCACCGGGGCGGCGCGTTTTTCCTGCGACCGACGGGCCTGTTCCGATGTCGACGAACATGCCGCCGCGTTGGGACGCTGGGATCAGCACTACGACCAATTGTCGCCCGGACGATTTTCCGGCGAAGTCACCGACCTCTGGCTCGACCGCCTGCAGGTGTTCCGCGAAGTCACCAACCAGATCGTCGAGCAGCGCGGCAGCGCCTGGCCCGGTGCCCGGTTCTTCGGCGTGGTGATGGACTCCGAAGGGGAAGGCATGTTCTGCGGTCGTCCGCTGGGTGCCGGTGGTGCCGCCGCGTTCGCGTCTGGCAATGCATTCACCATGCGCACGCCGCCGCGGCTCGACGTGATCGGTGTCGCCTTGTCACGAGAGACGTTGCAGGCCCATGCCGACGCCACCGGCGATGCGTTGCTCCTGCAGTGCGGCAGCGAGGAGGACGGCCTGTGGC
>JAHCKV010000213.1 GCA_026125595.1 Burkholderiales bacterium
CGCATCGACGCTCGCAGCCGGCGAGTCGCAGTTGGTCGAACTGGCGAAAGTGCTGAATCTGCGTGCCCGCATCGTGATCCTCGATGAACCCAGCGCCGTATTGGCACCGGCCGAGACCGAACGGCTGTGGACGCAGATCCGCGCGCTCGCCGGCGAAGGCCGCGGTGTCGTGCTGATCACGCACAAGCTGGCGGACGTGAACGCCTGCGCCGATCGGGTCGCCGTCATGCGCCAGGGCAAGGTCGTGCTGGACGCCGCGCAATCGACCCTCGGCGAGCCCGCGCTGTTGGCGGCGGTGATGGGCGATCGGCGCGCGGTCGCAATACCGGCGACCGCGGTGCCGGTCGATGCGCTGCCGCGGGTTCAGTTGCGCGCGGTCTGCGCCCGCAACGGCGGCGGGGCGATCGACGCCATCGATCTGTCGATCGCGCGCGGCGAAGTGCTCGGCATCGCGGGCGTGTCCGGCAATGGTCAAGACCTGCTTGCCGATGCGTGCGCGGGCATGGCGCCGCTGGCGGCCGGCGAGATCATCATCGACGGCGCCCCATGGTTCGCACCACGGATGACACCCGACCCCGCGCGGCGTGTGGGCTACATCCCCGAACAGCCGTTGCACAACGCGATGGTCGCGGACCTGCCGGCGTGGCTCAATCTCGCGCTGCGGCGATTGAGCGCGCTGCCGTTCGTGCCACGCCGTGCGCAATTGCTCCAGGACGCGCAGGCGCGGATGACCGGATACGACGTCCGGCCCCTCGACGCGCGGCTGCCGGCCGGTCGGTTCTCCGGCGGCAATCTGCAGAAGCTCGTGGCCGCCCGGGAGTTCGATCCACCGCCGCCATTCGTGGTCGCGAGCTACCCGACGATGGGACTCGATTTCGGCGCGGCGGCACTGATCTATCGGCGACTGTTCGATCTCGCGCAGGCCGGCAGCGCAGTGCTGTGGATCTCCGAGGATCTGGACGATCTGTTGCAGCATGCCCATCGCATCGCGGTGATGGCCCGTGGTCGCATCGTCGCCGTCACGACCGCCGATCGCACGTCGAAGGCGGAGCTCGGCCGCTGGATGCTCGGCTCGACCGCACCGCAACCGGTGGCCGCATGAACCGCATCGCGGCACCACTGCTGCGCATCGCGAGTTCCGGCGCGCTGTTCCTGGCGCTGGCGGCGGCGTTCTTCCTGTTGATCGGACGCCATCCGCTGACGTTGATCGCGCAGATCGTCGACGCGTCCGTCGGCAGCGGCTACGCGCTGTCGGAATCGCTGGTGCGCGCCACGCCGATCCTGCTGTGCGCGCTGGCGACCGCGGTGCCCGCGCGTGCCGGACTCGTGTCGGTCGGCGCGGAAGGCCAGCTCTATTTCGGCGCACTGGTCGGCACCGGCTTCGTCCTCGCGCAGTTGCAGGCTTCGACGTTGCTGCCCGGCATGCTGATCGCCGGCATGGTCGGCGGTGCGCTGTGGGCCGCATTGCCGGCATTGCTGCGCATCGGTCTCGCCGTCAACGAAACGATCAGCACGCTGCTGCTGAACTACGTCGCGTCGCTGCTCGTGGTCTGGGTCGTGTTCGGTCCGTGGAAGAATCCGGCCAGTCAGGGTTGGCCCGCCACCGCGGAGTTCCCGCCGCCGGCACTGCCGCCGACCTGGTTCGACAGCCGCATCCATCTCGGCCTGTGGCTCGGCATCGCCGCCGCCATCGGCCTCCACCTCGTGCTGACGCGCACGCGCTGGGGCCTCGCGCTCGACGTGATCCGCGGCAATCCGCGCGTTGCCCGGCTGGCCGGACTCGACGCCCGCCGCTGGATGCTGGCGACGATGCTCGTCGGCGGTTCGCTGGCGGGCCTCGCGGGGATTCTCGAAACGGCATCGATCCAGGGGCGGCTGCAGGCGAATCTGTCGGCCGGCGCCGGCTTCAGCGGGTTCCTCGTCGCGTGGCTGGCCGGCAACGATTGCCTGCGGATCATCCCGCTGGCGTTTCTGGTCGGTGCACTGCTCGCCGCCGGCGACGGCATCCAGATGCTGGCCGACGTACCCTCGTCGGTGACGCTGGTCGCGCAGGGCCTGCTGTTCGTCGCGGTGCTGTTCGTCGATGGTTGGCGCCGCACGCGCGGAATCGGAACTCGTCCATGAATGCCATCGACATCGTGCTCGGCGGCTTCCTGATCTCGGCGTTGCGCAGTGCGACGCCGCTGCTGTTCGTGCTGATGGGCGAGACGCTGACGCAGCGGACCGGCATCGTGAATCTCGGCGTCGAAGGCCAGATGCTGGTCGGCGCGATGGCCGGCTACGCCGCCACGGCGATGAGCGGCAATCCGTGGCTCGGCCTCGCGGCCGGCGCCGGCGCGGGCTTCGCGTTGTCGTGGGTCCATGCGCTGCTCGCGGTGGGCGTGCACGCGAACGCGTTCGCGTCGGGCCTCGCGGTGTGGATGCTGGGCTTCGGATTGTCGGCGTACTACGGCTCGGGTCTGGTCGGCGCAAAGATCGACGGCTTCGCGACGATCGACGCCGGCGCCATCGCGACGGTGCCGGTCATCGGCTCCGTCGTCGCGGGCATGACGCCGACGGTGGCCGGCGCGCTGCTGCTGGTGCCGATGGCGTCGTGGTGGTTCTGGCACACGCGCACCGGCTTGCGTTGGCGCGCCGTGGGCGAAGCACCGGCGGCCGCGCGGACCGCCGGTGTGCATCCGGCGTGGGTGCAGGTGCAGGCGATCGTGCTGGGCGGCGTGCTGTCCGGCATCGGCGGCGCCGCCCTGTCGGTCGACTACACGCGCACATGGGCCGAAGGCATGAGCGCGGGACGCGGCCTCGTCGCCGTCGGCCTGGTCATCGTCGCGCGCTGGAACCCGTGGTGGACGCTGCCCGCCGCGCTGCTGTTCGGCGGCACCGAAGCGCTGTCGCTGCGGCTGCAGGCCGCGCAGGTGCCGGTGTCCGCCCAACTGCTGCACATCCTTCCGTACGTCGTGAGCCTCGCGGTGCTCACGATCGTCTGCCTGCGGCGGCGAACCGGCGGCACACCCGCCGGCCTCGCAGCCGTGTTCGACCGCTGAAACCAGCAACCATCCGTCCTCCAGGAGAACCCCCATGAGACTGCCCCGCCTGTTCACCGCCGCGCTGCTGGCGGCCACCGTTCTCGGCACCGGCGCGCCCGCTTCCGCGCAGACGATCGGTTACATCTACGTCGGCCCCGAGAAGGACTACGGGTACAACACGTCGCACGACCTCGGCCGCCAGCACGTCGAGAAAACGGTCAAGGGCACGAAGACGCTGCACGTGGAGAACATTCCCGAGACCGCCGAAGTCACCAAGGTGATGGAACGCATGATCAAGTCCGGCGCGACCATCGTGTTCGCGACCAGCTATGGCTATCTCGACTACGCGATCGAGCTCGGCAAGAAGTATCCGAAGGTCGCGTTCATGCACGCCGGCGGCCTCAAGCTCGGCGACAACGTCGGTACCTACTGGGCCAACTCGGACGACGCGATCTATCTCGCCGGCATGGCAGCCGGCGCGGTCACCAAGAGCGGCAAGCTCGGTTTCATCGCCGCGTTCCCGATTCCACAGGTGATCCGCTCGATCAACGCGTTCACGCTGGGCGCGCAGTCGGTGAACCCGAAGGTCACGACGACGGTGGTGTGGACCGGTGGCTGGCTGTTGCCGGCGAAGGAGGCCGAGGCGTCCAACGCGCTGATCGACGCCGGTGTCGACGTGATCGGCGAACAGGTCGACAGCCCGATCACGATCGCGCAGACGGCGGAGAAGCGCGGCATCCACGTCGTCGGCAAGGACGTCGATGTGTCGAAGTTCGCGCCGAAGGCCGTGCTGACCGGCGCATCGTGGAACTGGGGACCGACCATGGTGAAGGTCGTCGACGAGATCAAGGCCGGCACGTGGAAGCCGTCCCATATCCGCGGCGACCTGAAGGACGGCACGGTCAATCTCGACCCGTTCGGTCCGGCGGTCACCGAGCCGGTGCGCAAGCGGATCATCGCGAAGAAGGCCGAGATCCTCGACGGCAAGTTCGTCGTGTGGTCCGGTCCGCTGATCGCGCAGGACGGCCAGGAACTGCTCGCCGCCGGCAAGCCGATGTCGATGGACATGCTGGAGAGCATGGATTTCTTCGTGCAGGGCGTCGTCGGCACGATCCAGTAACGAGCCGTGACACCGCCGCTCCCGACCGACTCGGGAGCGCCTTCATTTCCGTTTCCTTCGGATCGCCACGAGGCCGACATGACGCAACCATCCACTCCCTGGATTTCCATGGGCTCCCATTCCGCGAACCGCTGGCGCGTCAGCGCGACCACCGTGGATCTGTCGCGCGGGGAGCGGCGACCGGCCCGGTGCATCGACATCGCGGCGGAACCGCAGCACGTGATCGTCGATGCCCATCGCACCGCGCTGATCGTCGTCGACATGCAGAACGACTTCTGTGCAAAGGGTGGCTATCTGGATTATCGCGGCATCGACATCACGCCGGACCGGGCACCGATCGAACCGATCCGGCGGCTGGTGCCGATCCTGCGCGCCGCCGACATCCCCATCGTGTGGTTGAACTGGGGCGTGCGTCCGGACCTGCTGAACATCAGCCCTTCGCTACTGCACGCCCATACCCAGGACGGCACCGGCGCCGGCCTCGGCGAGACGATTCCCGGTGGCGCACCGATCCTGCGCGAGGGCAGTTGGGGTGCGCAGATCGTCGACGAACTGGATCCCGGCGAACGGGACATTCACGTCGTCAAGCATCGCTTCAGCGGCTTCTGGGACACGGCGCTCGACAGCATCCTGCGCAACATGGGCCTGACGACGCTGCTGTTCGCCGGCGTCAATGCCGACCAGTGCGTGCTGACGACGCTGCAGGACGCCAGTTTCCTCGGATACGACGTGCTGATGCTCGACGATTGCGTCGGCACGACGTCGCCCGCGTACTGCATGGAGGCGACCCGCTACAACGTGAAGTTGCTGTTCGGCTTCATGACCACATCGGCCGCCGTGATCGCCGGGCTGGATGCGGCGCCATGAGCCGGATCGAACGTCGCCTCGAGGAACTGGGCCTGGAACTGCCAACGCCGCCGACGCCGGTGGCCAACTTCTTGCCGTTCACGCGGATGGGCCCGTGGGTGCTCCTGGCCGGCCAGGTGAACGAGTGGAACGGCACCGTGCCGTATGTCGGCAAGGTCGGCGGTGCCCTCGATGTCCCGGCCGGACAGCGCGCCGCCCGGTTGTGCGCGTTGAATCTGCTGGCCTGTCTGCGACTCGCGTGCGACGGCGATCTCGATCGCGTCGCGCGCTGCCTGCAGGTGCGCGGCTTCGTCAATGCGACGCCGGACTTCGATGGGGTGCCGGCCGTGATCAACGGCGCGTCGGATCTGTTCGTCGAGCTGCTCGGCGATGCGGGACGGCACGCCCGAACCGCGGTGGGTGTCGCGACGTTGCCGCGGCGCGCGGCAGTGGAAGTGGATGCCGTGTTCGAGTTGGGCGCGATCTGACGCTGCTGCGGGGCTGTCCCGGAGCGACGGAGCGGGAACCCCGCCGTTGCAGCCGTCGTGCGATCGTTCGCTACGGCTTCGCGACTGCGGCGGCGTTCTGCTCGACCCAGGGTACCAGCTCGTCGAGCAGCGCCGTCAGCGCGACGTTCGCCGCGGCGACCGTCGCTTCCGCATCGTCCGTCTTCAACGGTTCGGCGCGCGAGAACGTGCGCCGCGCGACGACCCGGCGGCGCTCCCGATCGATCAGTTCGGCAACCACCTCGATGCGCGCCACGCCGGGCGCCTGCGCGTCGTCGTGGAACAACGCTTCGAGCGTGGTGTTCAGCATCAACTCGCCGCCGACGCCGGCGGTGATGTGCGCGACGCTGCCGAAACTGTCGCGCGCTTCGAGCCGCCGCAGCAGCAGATCGTTGAAGCGCCGGCCCGGGCGATCCGTCCAGTTGGCGAACTGGTAGTACGCCCGGCGTCCCGCCGACGGACTGAACACCACCTGCTGGGTGTCGTAGTAGGCCGCGGTCTCGGTCGGTGCGAGCAGCAACGTGCGGCCCGCGCGCACCGGCAGCGCAGTGGCCGGCGTGAGGTCTTCGAGCACATAGAACCGGGCGGGCTGCAGGTTCTCGCTGTTGCCGATCTGGATACAGCCGGCGAGCACGACGGCCGCCGCCACTGCGATC
>JAHCKV010000214.1 GCA_026125595.1 Burkholderiales bacterium
CGCCGATGGCCAACCGGGGATATTGCAGGACAACAACCGATCCGATCGTCAACGACGCGTGTGCCGTGTCGGCGACGATCGGTCGCTACAATCGCGCTTCCGAGACATTGCACCCGATTCCATGCCCTTCTATTCCATCGACGGCCTCGTTCCCGTCGTCCACCCCAGCGCCTACGTTCATCCCACCGCGATCCTGATCGGCGATGTGCTGGTCGGCGCAAACTGCTACATCGGCCCGGCCGCGAGTCTGCGCGGCGACTTCGGACGACTGATCCTCGAAGCCGGCTCGAATCTGCAGGACACGTGCGTCATGCACGGGTTTCCCGGTACTGACACCGTGGTCGAAACGGAAGGACACATCGGCCACGGCGCAGTGCTGCATGGTTGCCGTATCGGGCGCAACGCGCTGGTGGGCATGAACGCCGTGGTGATGGACAACGCGACCGTCGGCGAATCCGCGATCGTCGCCGCTTGCGCGTTCGTCAAGGCGGGCATGGAGATTCCGCCGGGCATGCTGGCAGCCGGCGTACCGGCGCGGATCGTCCGGGCCGTCACCGACGACGAGCGGGCGTGGAAAATCGCAGGAACCCGCACCTATCAGGAACTGGCGCTGCGTTCCGCCGCGACGATGCGGGAAGTCGCGCCGCTGACGGCACCGGAACCCGACCGGCGAAGGTTCGAAGCCGGTGATGTCGTGCCGCTGATCGACCGCAAGAAGGGCGGCGGCTGACGGGCCGCTACGGCGTGACCGGCTCCTTGCGCTTCCACGAATCGACGTAGCTCTTCTGTTCGACGCCCGCGGGCAACTCGGCGATCTCCACCGGGAATCGCGTGTCGATCATCACGGCGACTTCGTCGGTTTCCCGGCGCCCGGCCTTCGCACCCATCTCGAACGCTTTCGGATGCGGACCATGCGTGAAACCGCACGGATGCAGCGTGACCATGCCGGGATGGATGTTGTCGCGGGAGAAGAACTGCCCGCGGTGATAGAAGATGATCTCGTCGTAGTCGTCGTTGTTGTGGAAGAACGGCACCTTCAGCGCGCCGGGATCGGTTTCGATCGGCCGCGGGCAGAACGTGCATACGACGAAGTTCTTGGCGACGAATGTCGTATGCGCACTCGGTGGCAGATGGTAGCGATGGCTCGTCAGCGGCCGGATGGCACGCCAGTTCAACCGCACCGGCGCCAGATCACCGTGCCACCCGATTGCGTCGAGCGGATTCCACGGATAGGTGATGGTGCCGATGCGTCCGCGTCGCCGGACCCGCACGCGGGTTTCGATGTCGCCCTGCTGCGCGCGGAACGCGTCGTCCAGCCGCGGGGTTTCGAGCATGGCCGGATCGAAGATGGCATGGGGTCCGACGAGCCCCTTGTCCGGCAACTGATATGAACCCTCGGTGCACTCGATCAGCAGCAGTGTCGTCGGACTGGATGGCTGCAGCCGCCACATGCCGCCGCGCGGCATCACCAGATAGTCGCCGTCGGTGTACGGCAACCGGCCCCAGTCGCAGAACAGGTCACCCGCACCGTCGTGGATGAACAGCAGTTCATCGCCATCGGCATTGCGCACCAGATGATCCATCGGGCGATCGCAGCGCCACCAGCGCAGTCTCACGTCGCCGTTATGCAGCACCGTCGCGGCATCCCACGGACTCGGTCCGGTCGGCGGCAACCGGTTCAGATCGAACGCATGGGGCTGCAGTTCACCTTCGAACGCACTCCATCCCGTCGGTGGATGACGGTGGTGGAAATGGGTGCTGGGTCCGAAGAATCCTTCCTTGCCCATTTCACGTTCGAACGTACCGGCCGGCAGGTCGGCGTGGGCCTGCCGCGAATACTCCCCTTCCCCGGAAAGGTGATCCGCGCTTCATGACGACTCTCCCGGTAACACCTGTGATTCGATGCCTTGCGCGCGGCCGCCATCGCTTCGTTCAGCGTCTGCAGATCGCCCACCTGATTGGCGAGCAGCAACACCAGACGCGCATTGACGGCCGCGCTCTGCGCTTCCGTCAGACCGGCGTGCAGATCGATCAACGCCTGATAGAAATCGTCAGGCCGGCTGAGACGGAGCGAGCTGTCGAGCGCCATCGTACGATTCTCCGGAAAGGCCCCGCGCATGGAACAACGCCGCGGCGACTTCACCGTACGCCCATACATGCCAACGGGCGGCCACATGTTGATCGGGGCGCAGCAGATAGAGCGTCCTGTCCCGCGCGCCATAGCGCCGGCGCACCAGCCCGTCGCGATCGACGACGGCACGGATCGTCGACGGCGCCCTCGCGCCAGCGGGCAGCACGACCGTCAATCGCGCACTCGGTGCCAGCTTCGAGAGCCCGATGAAAGAGACCGGCTCGTCGAGAAACAGCAGCAGCTCGAACGTTCCGCCCAGGCGCGACAGCAGCCAGCCATCGCGACCGTCGTGCAGGATCGGCGCATCGACGGCCGGTGCGCCGGGCCGCGGACCCGCGTCGAAGGAGCCGGTATCGCGGGTGAACATCGGTGACGGGCGATAGCAGGTCGGTAACGACAGTCGCCCGCTGTTGACCAGCGCCCGCGCGAACGGATGGTCCACGGCCAGGTCGAGCACGGCGTCCCGGAACACGCGGCTGACTCCGCTCTTGGGCGTGATGAAATCGGTGGACCGCGTCGAGTGGACGATGTTCTCGTCGGCCGCCTCGATCCTCTCGGCATCGTAGCTGTCGAGCAGCGACACGGGGGACTCGCGCCGCAGGACCCGCGCCAGCTTCCACGCGAGATTGTCGACATCCTGGATGCCGCTGTTGGCGCCGCGCGCGCCGAACGGCGACACCTGGTGCGCGGCGTCGCCGACGAAGATCACGCGGCCGTGCACGAAGCGATCGAGCCGCCGGCACTGGAACGTGTAGACGCTGACCCACTCGAGCTCGAACGGATGGTCGTCACCGAGCATGGCGCGGATGCGTGGCCGCACCCGTTCGGGCTTTCGCTCCTCGTCCGGGTCCGCGTCCCAGCCGAGCTGGAAGTCGATACGCCAGACATCGTCTGCCTGGCGGTGCAGCAGGACCGACTGATTGCGGTGGAACGGCGGATCGAACCAGAACCAGCGCTCGGTCGGAAATGCGCCCTGCATGCGCACATCGGCGATCAGGAAGCGGTCCCGGAACACCTGGCCTTTCCAGTCCAGGCCGAGCCGTTCGCGAAGCGTGCTGCGGGCACCGTCGGCGGCGATCGCGAAATCCGCATGCAACGCATAGGATCCGTCCGGTGTTTCCACCGTCAACGTCACGCCGTCGTCGCGCGACTCGACGCCATCGACGCGATTGCGCCAGCGGACGTCGACACCGAGTTCGACGCAGCGCGCGACGAGCGCTTCTTCAAGATGGTATTGCTGCAGATTCACGAAGGCCGGACGCCGGTGTGCGGCTTCGGGCTGCAGATCGAACTGATACGCGAGCCGGTCGCGGAAGAACACCTTGCCGTGCTGCCAGCTCACGCCGCGATCGGCAACGGCATCGCCGCAGCCGAGCCGATCGAGGATCTCCAGCGTGCGCTTGGCATAGCAGATGGCCCGCGATCCGGCGCTGACGGTGTCGTTGTCGTCGAGCACCACCGCCGCGACGCCGTGCAGCGCCAGATCGATGGCGCAGGCCAGCCCGACCGGCCCGGCACCGACGATCACGACCGGATGGTTCGCGAGCGTCCCCGACAGCTCCGGCGGACGGACGAACGGATAGGTTGGCGGACGGTAGCCCATCGTCGCTACCGGTCCGTCGGCCCCGAGCACGGTGCCATCGCCGTCATCCTGTCGGTGCGGACGGGCAGGAATTCAACCTTCCAGCGCATCCCACATCTCGCGATCCCGCTGCGCGGTCCAGATCCGCGGATCCGGATACTGCGTCGCTTCGTCGTAGGCGCGGCTCACGTCGAACGGCATGCAGTGGTCGAAGATGACCCAATGGCCGAAGCTCGGCTTCAGCTTGTTCAGCGTGTCGTGGTAGACGTCGCGCAGCGGTTGACCTTCGCGGGCACCGGTCTTCACGGTCTCGAACATCTGCGTGACGAACGCCCGCGTGTCGGCCAGACCCTTGGCCACCTGCGCCGGGTTCATCAGCGCGTCGCCGCGACCCGGCACCAGTTTCTCGGGATGCAGCGCGGCGATGTGATCGAGCGTCAGCGGCCAGTCGGTCAGGTAGGCGTCGCCGGTATATGGTGTCGCCGCGTATTCGACGAGATCACCACTGAACAGCACCTTCTCCTGCGGCAGCCAGACGACCGTATCGCCCTTCGTGTGGCCTCGGCCCAGATGCAGGATCCGCACTTCCAGGTCGCCCATCCACAGCGTCATCCGCTTCTCGAACACGATCGTCGGCCAGGTCAGTCCGGGAATCGACTCGACCGAACGGAACAACCGCGGAAACCGCTCGATCTCCGATTTCATGTCGGCTTCTCCGCGTTCGGCGATCAGTTCGTAGGTGCCGCGGCTCGCGATGATCTGCTGCGGTGCATAGGCGCTCGCGCCCAGCACGCGCACGGCATGGTAGTGCGACAGCACCACGTACTTGATCGGCTTGTCCGTCACCTCGCGGATGCGCCGGATCACGTCCTGCGCCATGACCGGCGTGGCCTGGGTATCGATGACCATCACGCCGTCGTCGCCGATGATGATTCCGGTGTTGGGATCGCCCTCCGCGGTATAGGCATATGCGTGTTCCGACAGCCGGGCGAACGTGATCTTCTTCTCCGCAAGATCGGCCTGCGATGCGAACTTCTTCTCCATGTCCGTCTTCCTCTCGCTTGTGGTTCCGTACTGCCGTGGTGAACGTCGAACGACGACTCCATCCGGGTGCCGTCCTGCTTCTTCTCTCCCCCTACAACCCCAGATACGCTTCTCGCACCTGTGCGTGATCGAGCAGTTCGCGTCCCGACCCTTCGAGCACGACGTTGCCGGTTTCGAGTACATAGGCGTGATCGGCGATGGCGAGCGCCGCCGCGGCGTTCTGCTCGACCAGCAGAACGCTGACGCCGTCGCGACGCAATCGCTGCACGGTCGCGAACACTTCCTGCACCAGCTTCGGTGCGAGACCCATGCTCGGTTCGTCCAGCAACAGCAAGCGCGGTCGACTCATCAGTGCCCGGGCGATGGCGACCATCTGCTGCTGACCACCGGACAGGTTGCCGGCCGGCTCGCGCCGCTTGTCGTGCAGAATCGGAAACATCGCGTACATGTGACGCAGTCGTTCGCGACTCTCGGCGCCCGGATGCAGGATCGCGCCGAGCCGCAGATTGTCTTCGACGCTGAGCGGCCCGAACACCTGGCGGCCTTCCGGGACCTGCGCCAGTCCGGCACGGACGCGCGCGGAAGCGCTGAATCGGGCGAGATCATGGCCGGCGAACCGCACCGCGCCGGCCGTTGCCGGTTGCACGCCGGACAGCGTGCGCAGCAGCGTCGTCTTGCCGGCGCCGTTGGCGCCGATCAATGCCACCAGCGCGCCTTCGTCGACCTGCAGTGAAACGCCATCCAGCGCCTGGATGCGACCGTAGCGGCTCGACAATCCGGCAACTTCGAGCAGCGCCATCAATGCACCCCGCCAGCGGGTTCGGCGACCCCGAGATAGGCCGCGGCCACCTGCGGATTCGCGCGGATCTGCGCCGCCGTTCCTTCGGCGAGCTTGCGGCCGTAGTCGAGCACCAGGATGTGATCGGACACGCCCATCACCAGTTTCATGTCGTGTTCGACCAGCACCACGGTGATGCCGTCGGATGCGATCTGCCGTACCAGATCACCCATCGCGACCTTTTCGGTCTGATTCAACCCGGCCGCCGGTTCGTCGAGAAACAGCAGGCGCGGCTTCGCCGCCAGTGCCCGCGCGATCTCCAGTCGCTTCAGCGCGCCATAGGGCATCGATTCCGCGAGCCGCCCGGAATAGCGCTCGACGCCGACGAAGCGCATCAGCGCCAACGCCTCGTCGCGACAACGTCCGTCGCCGCGCCGGACCGATCGGAACCGCAGCAACGACGGCACCAGCCGCTGATCGAGCCGCAGGTGCGCGCCGATCATCACGTTGTCGAGCCCGGTCATCTGCGCGCAGACCTGCAGATTCTGGAACGTCCGCGCCACACCGCGCCGCGCGAGCCATTCGGGCGGGCGGCCCGAGACATCTTCGCCTT
>JAHCKV010000215.1 GCA_026125595.1 Burkholderiales bacterium
ATCGGTGCGCGACAGCGATGGACAATTCTGTCGTCCGCGAGTATTTTTCCGACACGTTCGAGGAGACCCGTTCCTGTCGGCGCGTTTGAATCGCGCCGTCCTCAAGCGAATAAAAACAAGTCGATTTCCGGTCCTCCGGTAGCGGTTCCCACTTTCGAACTGGCGTTTCAACCGATGTGAAATAGTCCGCTCGACCGGGGTGGTCGGCGGACCGGATGTTGGTGCGACCCGGCACTTCGGGTCGGGTCGACGGTGCCCGTGTCGCGAACGTGGGCCATCCCCTCTGGCCGGACGCTCCCGAGTGTCGGCGTCGGATCGGCATCCGCCTTCTCATCCCGGGAGATGGTCATGCCGACGCTCGCGCGCCTGTTCCAGCATCAATGGTTGAGTCGTTCGCGCGGAGCCAAGCCCAAGCCCGGGCCCCAGAAGATTCCCTTCCGACGCAACGCAATGTTCGAGGCGCTCGAACCGCGGTTGCTGCTGTCGGCGGACATCGCATCCCCCGCCATCGGCGACGCCGCGATCGCGCAGCGGGCACAGCAGGATCTGCATGTCCACACGCAGACCGTGCTGCCGGAAGCGCCGACCCCGATCGCGTTGCCGGATGCGGATTTCGCCACTGGCAACCTGCTGTCGACCACGACGGTCACGGTTTCCGTGCTGTCCAATACGACGCCGCCCGAGGCGGTGCAGTGGATCCATGTGGATCTCGACGGCGCCGAAGACATCGTCTACGACGGACCGGTGCGCGTCGAAGGCCTCGACATCGCGGCGCTCGTGGCGCCGGCGGGCCTCGAAGGTCAGGAGGGCGAGATTGCCGCGACGCTGATCGACGCGCTGAACGGCGCGTTCCGGGCGTTGCCGGTCCGCTTCACGCTCGACGCGCCGACGTCGGGCCCGTTCTCCACGGTCTATGTCGGCGGCGATGGCGCCGCGTTCTCGCAATGGGGTCACTACATCGGGCTCGCCGAGCAGGTCGACACCGGCAATGCCGATCGATCCGACAACGCGCTGGTGTTCAGCGAGAACATCACCACGCTGGCCGAATCGGCCGGCGAGTACGGCCGCTTGCTGGCGGCATACGTCGCGCACGAAGTGGGTCATCTGCTGGGCCTGGAGCATGCCCACGAGGTGGACGACGGCAGCGACCCGCTGGCCGAGGTGGCGTTCAAGCCGTACACCCACGTCGAGATCGCCCGGGACGTGCTCGCCGACCTGACCGACGACGGCAAACTGGTCATCGAAGGGCACGAGTACGACGTGCACCCGCTGATCCTCGAAGCGCTGACGGCCTACCCCGATCAGTACTTTGCCGGCACGGTCGGCCCCGATGGTTTCCCCGATTTCGTGATGGGGCAGAGCGTCATCCATCCGATGGATACCGGCACGTGGGCGACCCGCGTGCTCGACATGGCGTGGAAGGCGCAGACCGATCCGAGCTTCACGACCGAAGAGCGCAAGCAGATTCTCGCGTGGTCCTACGGCTTCCTGACCCATGCCGCGGGCGACCACTGGGCGCACACGCTGGTCAACGAATTCGCCGAAGGGGTGTTCCCCGATTTCCTCGACATCGTCACCGACACCGCCGCCGGCGATACCCGGGCGCTGAGCAATGCGCTGCGCCATTTCCTGGTCGAGGGCTTCATCGGCGACGCGACGCCGGGCTTCGACAACAACCCGGACCGCGGGCCGGCCCCGGGCGGTGACGTCAGCGACGACAGCACACCCGGCATCCCCTATGGCGTGCCGACGCGCTTCGTCTACGAGACGTTGATCCGGCCGTTCGCCGGCGATCCGAGTTTCCTCGCCGATACCGGTGAAGCCGAGATGTCGGTCGATGCGGCCGGCAACCGGTTCATCCGCACCGACGGTGATTTCGCCGACGATGGCTTCGTCGTCGGGCAGCGCATCACGGTGGCGGGCTTCGCCGCCAACAACGGCGTCTTCACGGTCCCTGCGGCGGCTGCGTTGCAGCTCAGGGTGGCCGAAGACCTCGTCGCCGGCGACGAGACGCCGACCGACGATGGCCACATCGTCGTCCGTGTGCCGTACACACCGAAGACCACGCTGACCGTCGATGCCGCCAACAACCAGTTCGAGCGCGCGGCCGGCAGCTTCCTGACCGAAGGCTTCGTCGTCGGCCAGCGTTTTTCCGCCTCCGGTTTCGCGGCCAACAACGGCGACTACCGGATCACCGCGGTGACGGCCAATGCCATCACCGTCGACAAGGATCTCGTGGCCGGCGACGAAGCCGGTTCCGGCGACGAGCAGCTCGCGGCCCAGGGCAAGCGCGGGCTGTTGATGAACAAGTTCCTCGATCTGCGCTACGAGCTCGAGAAGCAGGTCGAAGGCAAGGCCCGCGGCGATTTCGGCGTACTCGTCGCCGACGTGCTCGACAAGCTCGTCAACGGCGTGTCGATCCCGCCCGCGACCCTCGACAACCTGTTCACCGCGTACCTCTACAACTGGATCGACAACATCGATGCCGGTCTGGCCAACTGGGGCGATTTCGGTCTGGCGATCACCAAGG
The DNA here is from genome assembly GCA_026125595.1 of Burkholderiales bacterium. Classification (GTDB taxonomy): domain Bacteria; phylum Pseudomonadota; class Gammaproteobacteria; order Burkholderiales. Next base: position 2,531 of record JAHCKV010000215.1, read on the forward strand.
CGATGTTCGATGCGCAGGCGCGACGCGATCTGCAGAACGAGGTCGGCGCGACCGAGGGCGACGAGGACGACATCCTGCGCGAGAACGCCGAGAACGGTGTCGGCCTGATGGATGTCGTGCTGGAAGAGCTGGACGATCCGAACGGTGACGGCTACACCGGCGATTCGTTCATCAACGTGCATCTGTTGCCGATGCTGGGCGTGCCGAACGAACTGGCGTTCGCGCGGACGGCGATGCAGAGCCTAGGCACGGCGCTGCAACCGATCACCGATGCGGTCGGCATGCTGTTCAATCCGCTGCAGGCGGCCGTCGCCGAGTTGAAGGAAGCGGCGGCCAACTTCGTCAAGGACCAGGTCAAGGAGCGTTTCGGTTTCGATTTCGAGACCTTCGACTACCTGACCAACCTCGCCGCGAAGATGGATCTGCAGAGCATCGAGATCGGTTCGGTCGTCGTGCCGGTGTTTCCGCCCGGTGCGCGCGAAAAGCTCGAGGCCTATCTCGGCCTTTCCGGCGATCTGTACGAAGATCCGCCCGCCGGTTTCGATGCGTTCCCCGGCGTCGAGTTCTACGACGACGCGGTCGGACCGTTGAACGACAACGTCGCATTCGACAAGGCCGCATTCCCGGCCTATGCCAACAGCGTCGTGCTCGGCAAGCTGCTGCTGCTGTCCGAAGACCCGGTGGACGGCGCGACCGTCGGGGCGGGCCAGTTGAGCCAGGTCATGTCGGACGTGCTGACCGACCTGAACGGTGGAATCACCGTCGGCTACGATTTCGGCCTGCTGAACCTGAACGGCGCCCACGGCGGCAACATCCTGACGAGCACGTTGCCGGGCATCGCGGATGCGTCGCCATGGCTCACGTCGATCGATCAGGATCACGGCTGGCGCGCCGACAGCCTGACCACGACCACGCTGCAGTACCGCGTCAACACTGAGAGTACCGGCACCGCGAAAGCGGTCTGGCAGGCGAGCGTGGCCGCAGGCAACTATGCGGTGCAGGCGTCGTGGCTCGCCAACGTGACGCAAGGCTTCGATGCCGCCACCGCGGCGACGTACCGCATCTTCGACGGCGCCACGCTGCGCGGCACCGTCACCGTGAATCAGCGCAACACCCAATCCAACGATCTCGATGCCGACGGGCTCGGGTTCGAGAATCTCGGCACGTTCAACATCGCGAGCGGCAACCTGCGCATCGAACTGGAGAACGCCGCCGCGTCCGACGGCAGCGTGATCGCAGGGCCGGTGCGCTTCGTCGCAGCGGCCGGCGGCGCTGCGCAAGTCGTGCGTCTCGTACGGGATCCGGAAACGCTCGTCGTCACACCGAGCGGCTATTCGGAAACGGGCAGCGGGTGGGTCGATCTGAACTATCCGACCGGCATGGGCAGCGGACCGATCAACCCGAAGTTTCCGACCGGCACGAACAACTTTCCGCTGTGGGAAAGCGAGATGCTGCGGCCGGTGTATCGCGCGCTGTTCACCGACTGGCAGAACGGCAGTCTCAATTTCCCGTCGCTCGGCGATGTCACGTCGGACGATCCGAACACGACACCGGGTATCGCCGCAGATCCGATCGCGGCCTATACCAACGACTTCGGACCCCAGGTCGAGACGCCCGAGATCGAGATCCCGGTGCCGGAATCCGTCCGCGATGCGCTGCTCGACGGCATCGCCGAACTGATCGAACTGGCCGAAGGCCTCGGCGACCCGTCTTCGCCGCTGGGTATCCAGCTGCCGCTGATCGACCGTTCGCTGGCCGACATCATCGATCTCGACGGTCGGTTGCGCACCAGCCTGCAGCTGCCGCTGCAGAACTATTTCGACAACGACGCGACGCCCACCTTCGGCGAACTGTTCGACGTGCTGGGGGCTGCGTTGCCGGGCCGTCTCGACAGCATCGAATCCATCGTCGAATTCGATTTCGATCTGCTGGCGAACTTCGTCGAGAACGACATCCCGCTGGACCTCGGCGCCGAAGCCGATGGTCTGGGCATCGCGCTCGATGCATCCGCGACTGTCGATCTGGCGGCATCGGTCGGTTTCGCCGATGCGCTCAATGCCAATCTGCCGAAGTTCTCGTTCGGTGTCGACCTGTCGCAGGCGCTCAGCGACCCGCTGGACGCGTTCTACATCAAGGCGGACCGCCTGATGGTCGGTGCCAGCGCGTCGGCCGACGACGTCGACTTCGGTGCACGGATCGGGTTCCTCGGTGCCGGCATCGTTGACGGCGACATCGCGCTCGACGCCGACGTGTCCGTGGTGTTCAACGATCCGAACAGCGACGGGCGCATCACCGGCGCCGAACTGGCAGGCACGCCGGTCGCAGATCTGCTGACGGTCACGCCCACCGGTTCGTTCACCGCGAACCTGCCGCTCGAAGTGCAGACCGGGCTCGGCATCGATCCCGATGTCGGCACGATCGTGCTGTCCGCCACGGATCTGTTCGACACCGGCACCTACGACGCGGAGTTCACCGGCAACTTCGATCAGTTCGGCGACTTCACGAATCTGACCGCCGACGATCTGATGGGACTGCTGCAGCAGTTCGTCACGCAGATCGACGATCTGAAGGACACCGAGGCGATGCAGGCGCTGTTCGGCCTGCCGGTCGCAGGCGCGGTGCTGGAAGACGTGTTCGACTTCGCCGATCTCGTGTCCGACACGCTGCTGTACGACGACTTCGACGATGCCGATCCGGCGACGGGCATCGCCAAGCTGCTCGATGCCGATGGCAATCCGACCTTCACGTCGGCCCAGGGCTTCGCCGAGAAGCTCGCGCAGATCCTCGGCCTCGATCCGTCCGCGATCGGGGCCAACTACGACGCCGCCACGAAGCTGCTCACGTTCAACCTGCGCATCGAGCAGACGCTGGTCGACGAAGCGGCACCGCTGGATCTTGCCTTCGATCTGGAATCCGGTCTCGCCGATTTCGAAGCCAGCACCGACGCCAGCGTCGACGCGAGCTTCGTGTTCGAGTTCGGTCTGGGCATCGACCTGGATTTCGATCCGGCCACCGAGGATCTCGCCGACCATGTGTTCATCGAAGACGCGTCGCTGACCGGCACGCTGAATCTCGAAGCGGCGGACATCGATGCCGCGGCCCGCTTCGGCTTCCTCGGCATCGCCGTCGTCGACGGTTCGGCCACCGGCACCGCGACGCTGAACCTGTCGCTGACCGATCCCGGTACCAATGCCGCCGACGGCCGCATCAATATCGCGGAGTTCGTCGGCGGCGCCGACCTGGACGAGCTGTTCGATGCGAGCCTGACGGGCTCGGTCGCCATCGATCTGCCGGTCAGTGCACCGTTCCTCGGCATCGCGCCGGGACCGGACACGACGATCTCGCTGCAGTGGGCGAACATCGCCGACCCGGATTCGATCACGTTCACGTTCCCGAACCTGCTCGAGGCCAGCGTCGCCAATTTCACCAACATGGACGCCGGCACGCTGGTCAGCCTGCTGGGCCAGATCACCGCGTGGCTGAACGATTTCGCCACCGAAGAAGGCGGTTTTGCCGGGCTCGACATCCCGGTCATCGGCGACGCCCTGAAAGGCATCCTGGAACTGGGCGACATCGTGCAGGACCGCCTGCTGTTCGACGACAACGACAC